>NZ_KB235930.1:2125894-2308394 GCF_000332295.1 Fortiea contorta PCC 7126
CCCCGCGTCAGCGATTTTTTTGGGGAAAACTACAGCGACTTGTACAACGACGCTTCGACTTAAAAGGGAGAGTTACCGAAGTTTATTCACGACTTCTAGGCGAATTGCGCTGGAGCTTTATCGCTCTAGAACAGATTTTGTTAGAATCTCGCCTACTCCAGCAAACAGGAGATATCTTTTTTCTGGAAATAGCAGAAATTAGAGATATCGTCACTAACAATGATGAAGAATTCAGTTATCAGTTATCAAATATAGTGCAATTGCGGCGATCGCAATTCCTCCAAGATCAAGAAATTACCCAAATACCTCCTTTAGTTTACGGCAATACACCACCCCACCCCCTAGCACCCTCCGCCCTCTACTCAGACCAAATATTACAAGGTATCCCCGCCAGTCACGGACAAGCTGAGGGACGAATTAAAGTGTTGCGAAACTTACAAAACATTCCAGAGATTGACAGGAACACAATCCTTGTAGTCCCTTATACAGACTCTGGCTGGGCACCCTTGTTACTCAGGGCTGGAGGATTAATAGCCGAAGCTGGTGGACGACTTTCTCACGGAGCGATCGTCGCTCGTGAGTACGGAATTCCCGCAGTTATGGATGTACGCGGTGCTACATGGCTACTGCAAGATGGGCAACGAGTACGAATTGATGGAACTAGGGGACTGATTGAACTGTCTAACGATTTGCGACCTGAGTAATCCAGCGACGCGGTTTCCGCTGTGTAGTTAATTCGGTTTGAGTACTTATACCGTTTTAGAAAAAGAATACGACAGATGGGTAGGGTCACAACAATGTTGTGCCCTTACAAATGATTGATGTCAGGATTTTTAGTACATTATCTAAGTAAAAATTTCTAAAAATCTAATAATTTGTATAGTTATTTATCTATAGTTAATACTTTTGACAGCTAAATAGATCCAATTTTTGACTATGCATAGTATTGGCACAATTAATTGTATAGAGCAAAGTTTATATGTTAGAAATTTACACCTAATTTTTCCAACATAGATAAACTTTTACTTATGTATCCAATCTAATATTTATTTAATAATTACAGGTTGAGAGTTAACCACTTTGGCATCAAAACCTGTAAACTAATTTCAATTAGATAAGTGCTGCCCCTGATTCACCGCAAATTAAGTCCGTCAAGTTCTCAAATTTTTTATTGAGATAGTCACAATCACCTTTTCTATCAAGAAACGGTCGAGACATATTGACTAAATATAGCTTGCAAATTTCACGCAGAGAGCAAGAACTATTCTGTTTGACCTGCTACTTTTGCATGTCTAAAAAAATTTAAATTAGCAACTAAGGAGATGTTATGACCGAATTCTTTAACCAATTTTCCCGCCGCAAATTCATCATCACAGCAGGAGCTTCAGCTAGTGCCGTATTTCTCAAAGGTTGTTTAGGTAATCCCCCGGATGGTTCCGCTGGAGGCGGTGCTCAAAGCCCATCAGCAGCGCAGCCAGTCGCTAACATTAGCCCCGAACAAGCACCAGAAACCGCCGCAATTAAACTAGGATATATCCCGATTATTGAATCGGCTCCTCTGATTATTGCCAAAGAAAAAGGCTTATTCGCCAAGTACGGCATGAGTAATGTTGAACTAGCAAAACAAGCTTCTTGGGGTGCAGCACGAGATAACTTAGAAATTGGTTCTGCTGGAGGTGGTATCGATGGCGGTCAATGGCAAATGCCAATGCCCCATTTAATCACAGAAGGTTTAATTACCAAAGGCAACCAAAAAATTCCCATGTATGTTTTAGCCCAATTAGTAACTCATGGGAATGGAATAGCGATTGCCAGCAAACACCAAGGTAAAGGAATTGGTCTACAATTAGCTGGAGCCAAATCCTTATTTAGTCAACTCAAATCCTCCACACCCTTCACCGCTGCTTTCACCTTTCCCCACGTCAACCAAGATTTATGGATTCGCTACTGGTTAGCCGCCGGCGGTATCGACCCTGACGCAGACGTCAAACTCCTGACCGTACCTGCAGCCCAAACCGTAGCCAACATGAAAACAGGTACAATGGACGCCTTCAGTACAGGCGACCCCTGGCCTTATCGCATCGTTAAAGATAAAATCGGCTTTCTCGCCGCCCTGACTGCAGAGATTTGGAAAAATCACCCCGAAGAATACCTAGCCATTAGAGCCGATTGGGTTGACAAAAATCCCAAAGCCACAAAAGCCATACTCAAAGCTGTTATGGAAGCACAACAGTGGTTAGATAATTTTGACAACCGCAAAGAAGCAGCACAGATTCTCGCCGGCAGAAATTATTTCAATTTGAATTCACCAGAAATCCTTGCAGACCCATACCAAGGTAAATATGACATGGGTGATGGTCGCAAAATAGATGATAAATCATTAGCCGCCCTTTATTGGAAAGATGCCAAAGGAAATGTTTCTTATCCATACAAGAGCCATGATTTGTGGTTTATTACAGAAAACGTCCGCTGGGGTTTCTTGCCCAAAGATTATATTGCCAACAATGCCGCCAAAGCTAAAGAATTGATCAATAAAGTCAACCGTGAAGATATTTGGAAAGAAGCAGCAAAAGAACTAGGAATTGCAGCCGCTGACATTCCCACAAATACATCCCGTGGTGTAGAAGAATTCTTCGATGGTGTGAAATTCGACCCCGAAAAACCAGAAGAATATCTCAAGAGTCTCAAAATCAAAAAAGTTGCCGTTTAATCATCAGTTTGTAGTCACTACTTGAATTCTGAAAAATTTAGAAATAAAGTTTTGACTACTAACACATGTATCATCTTCAAATTGAGAGAACATCTAGCTAACCGCAAATATCGAATCTGAGGAGAACCCAGCAAATGACAACTGTACAAAGACGCCCTGCCAACCCTAAGGTTAACGGTAACTTCAACTTTATATCCCAACTGCAAAAACAATTCCCTGATTTTGTTCCTCCAGCTATTGCCCTGATTATATTTTTAGTTGTGTGGCAATTATTTTCCTTCACTCCCAATGCCACCCTACCAGGGCCAATCCAAGTCATCCAAGATACCTGGACTTTAATTGTGTATCCTTTCTATGATAAAGGTGGCACCGACAAGGGACTTTTTTGGCAGATTTGGGGTAGTCTACAACGGGTAGCAATTAGTTATACATTAGCGGCAATTGTTGGTATTGCCTTGGGCGTTTTGATTGGTGTCAATAAAACCATGTCCAAAGCTTTAGACCCTTTATTCCAACTACTGCGGACTGTACCACCCTTAGCTTGGGTACCCATTTCCCTAGCAGCCTTGCGACAAAACGAACCCGCCGCCTTATTCGTAATTTTCATCACTGCAATTTGGCCGATATTAATTAACACCGCAGTTGGTGTTACCCAAATTCCTCAAGATTACAACAACGTTGCCAAAGTCCTGCAACTGAGCCGCAAAGACTACTTTTTTAACATTCTCATTCCCGCAGCTTTACCTTACATCTTCACAGGGTTAAGAATTGCCATTGGTTTAGCTTGGTTAGCGATTATCGCCGCAGAAATCGTTATGTCTGGGATTGTCGGTATCGGCTTCTTTATCTGGGATGCCTATCAAAATAACAACGTCAGTGAAGTTATTTTAGCTCTAGTTTATATCGGCGTTGTTGGTCTTTTGTTAGATAAATTCATGGTTTGGATTCAAAACAAAATTTTACCAATTGAACAAAAATAAGCCTCAAGTATGAAGGATGAATCTTAAAGGCTAAAGGATAAAATTGTCTATCTTTAAACTTCACACTTCATACTTTACACTTCATAATTCATACTTCACACTTCATACCTTACACCTATGTCTATATTTGTTGGCGTTGACCAAATTGAAAAAGTTTTTGAATTAACTGGTGGTGGTAAATACATTGCCCTCAAAGGAATCGACCTCCAGATTAAGAAAGGCGAATTTGTTTCCTTAATTGGTCACTCAGGTTGCGGTAAATCCACACTTTTGAATATGATTGCCGGATTGGATTTACCCACCGAAGGTCTGGTAACTTTGGAAGGACAAAGAATTACCAAACCAGGGCCAGATAGGATGGTGGTATTTCAAAACTATTCCTTATTACCTTGGCGGACAGTTAGAGAAAACATTGCCTTAGCGGTAGACTCAGTGATGAGAGGTTTACCCGATGCAGAACGCACAGCCATCATCGATAAACATATAGATATGGTCGGCTTGCGTCCCCACGCAGATAAACAACCAGGTATGCTGTCTGGAGGACAAAAACAAAGAGTTGCGATCGCTCGCGCCTTAGCTATCCGTCCCAAGCTACTATTATTAGACGAACCCTTTGGTGCATTAGACGCCCTCACACGGGGTAACTTGCAAGAACAACTCATGCAAATCTGCGAAGAAAACCAAGTCACCGCCGTCATGGTGACTCACGACGTAGATGAAGCCGTGCTCCTGTCTGATAGAATCGTCATGCTCACCAACGGCCCAGAATCCAAAATTGGTGACATCCTCGAAGTAGATATCCCCAGACCCCGCAAGCGCATGGAAGTAGTAGAACACCCAAGCTACTACAGCTTGCGGAGTGAGATGATTTACTTCCTCAACCAACAAAAACGCATCAAAAAAATTCGCGCCAGAAAAACCGCAGCCATCACCCGCCACGGCTTAGAAAAAGTTAACTTAGACATCGGCTTTCTACCCCTTACCGCCTGCGCCCCCCTCGCCATCGCCAAAGAAAAAGGCTTCTTTGTTAAACACGGCCTAGACGAAGTTAACCTCACGCGCGAAAGTAGCTGGCGTGGTATCGTTGATGGCATGAGTGGCAATTACTTAGATGCAGCCCAAATGCCATCAGGTATGCCCATGTGGCTAACCTTAGGAGGAAATAAAAACCAACCCCTACCCGTTGTTACCGCCCTCACCATGACCCGCAACGGTAACGCCATCACCTTAGCAAAACGCTTCTATGACGGAGGCGTGCAAACCCTATCAGACTTTAAAAATTACCTACTCCGCACCCGTGACCAAAGACACACAATGGGAGTAGTGCATCCCGCATCCATGCATAACCTACTGCTGCGTTACTGGTTAGCAGCAGGCGGAGTTGACCCCGACTCCGACGTCGATATGAAAACCATTCCTCCAGCCCAGATGGTAGTAGACCTACAAGGTGGAAGCATCGACGGTTATTGCGTAGGGGAACCCTGGAACTACCGCGCCGCAGTCGAAGGAGTAGGCTTCACCATCGCCACCGACTTAGAAGTCTGGCTAGGACACCCCGGAAAAGTCCTCGGAGTCCGCGAAGATTGGGCAGAAAATTATCCCAACACTCACATCGCCCTCACCAAAGCCTTACTAGAAGCATGTCAATACTGTGCAAGTCCTGAAAATTCCGAAGAAGTTAGACAAATTTTAGCCCAGCGTGAATATGTCAGCACCGATCTAGAATACATCCAACTCGAAGATCCTCAAAGCAACGCCTGTAGCCTAGACCATCCACTCAGACAATACGCCCATCACCAATTTTATTCTGATTCAGCAATCAACCGTCCCAGTCGTACCGAACAAATTTGGATTATGAGTCAACTAGCGCGATGGGGCGATACACCCTTCCCCAGAAACTGGGTAGAAGTCGTAGAAAGAGTTTGTCGAGTCCGCGTCTTCAGTACTGCAGCCCGCGAACTCGGCTTAGACATCAGCTACACCCGTCAACCCATCCAGCTATTCGATGGTACACCATTCAACGCCGACGACCCCATAGGCTATCTCAACAGCTTGCCAATTAAACGCGACTTTTCTATCGCTGAAGTCATTCTTGACGCACCAAGAAAGACAGCAGCATAAAGGAAGCCAAGTGCTGAGTAAATTAGTGGTGTTCAGATACTCGACTTCTTAAAGAAGTCGGGTATCTAGCAGCCCCACTAGTTAACGAGGCTTTTTACTCCATTAACGAGGCTTTTTACTCCATTAACGAAGCTTTTTACTTCATTAACGAGGCTTTTTACTTCATTAACGAGGCTTTTTACTTCATTAACGAGGCTTTTTACTTCATTAACGAAGCTTTTTACTTCATTAACAAAGCTTTTTACTCCATTAACGAGGCTTTTTACTTCATTAACAAAGCTTTTTACTCCATTAACGAGGCTTTTTACTTCATTAACGAGTATCTGAACTTTAACATTCAGCTTTTTAACTACCCAATCGCCATGCAAAACCGCACCTTAAACCTTACCAGCATTCCCACAGACAAAGGAAACCGTCAACCTTTCCTAGAGATTAAAGACGTTTCCAAAGTCTACCCCACAAAGAAAGGCCCCTTCACAGTCCTCGATGGCGTTAACTTAAACGTCAATCAAGGCGAATTTATTTGTGTAATTGGGCACTCTGGCTGTGGTAAATCTACACTTCTCAACATGGTATCTGGTTTTAACTTTCCTACATCAGGACAAGTGTTGCTAGAAGGAGAACCGATTACCAAACCAGGGCCAGACAGAATGGTGGTGTTTCAAAACTACGCCTTGCTACCTTGGCGCACAGCTTTTGAAAACATTTACCTAGCCGTGAACGCAGTTTATCCCAACAAACCAGAAGCCGAAAAAAGAGCCATTGTCCGCGAAAATCTCACAATGGTAGGGTTAGGTGACGCTATGGAAAAGAAACCTCCCCAAATGTCAGGGGGGATGAGACAGCGGGTTTCCATCGCCCGCGCTTTAGCAATTCGCCCCAAAGTCCTGATTTTAGACGAACCATTCGGGGCGCTAGATGCGATTACCAAAGAAGAATTGCAAGAAGAACTGCTAAAAATTTGGAGTGATAATCGCTGTACAGTGCTGATGATTACCCACGACATCGACGAAGCGCTATTTTTAGCAGACAAATTAGTCATGATGACCAATGGCCCCCACGCCAAGATTGGCGAAGTCATGGAAATTCCCTTTTCTCGCCCACGCGATCGCGCCCGCATCATGGAAGACCCACAATACTATAAACTACGTAATTATGCCCTAGACTTTCTCTTCAACAGATTTGCCCATGATGACGTCGGCTAAAACGTTCTCCAACACGATTCAGGTTAGCCCTCAAGTCAAAAGTAATAGGTAAAAAATCAAATTTTACCGCTTACTTTTGGCTTTTTTGTGTATGTTGAGAGGATGCCTCACAACTTATATTTACACTCCTCTATTGTGCAAACCCGTGATTGGCAACCTAGTACTGAAAAAAGATGGGAAGCGATGCTGAATTTTCAGGAATACTATAACCAGGGTGTGCAAAAGCTTGAGCAACGCAATTTCAACGGTGCAATAGAAGATTTTAGTCTGGTAGTGCAGTTAAATCCTAGATACTACGAGGGTTTTTGCCTCAGAGGTTTGGCAAAATCTCACTTAGGAAATTTTCAAGCAGCCGTTATCGACTTTGATCAAGCACTGCGACTAAATCCCAACCATACAGATGCTTACAACAGTCGGGGAACTGCTTATGCAGAACTAGGAAAAATTGAAGCGGCCATTACCGACTTTAACCAAGTAATCAGAATCGATCCGAAGTCTGTAGATGCTTACTACAATAGGGGCTTTTTGAATTATAGACAGGGAAATCACAAGCTAGCGATCGCTGATTTTAACCAAGCACTACAAATTAACCCCAACTTAGCAGATGCTTACGGGAATCGAGGACTGGCTAAATATGCTTTAGGCGATCGCAAAAGCGCTATTACTGATCTACAGCAAGCTGCAAGTCTGTTTCAACAGCAAGGAGATACTTTGAGGTATCAGCAAACACAAAGTCTCCTTCGGCAGATTCAGCAGTGACCAATATTCAAATTTATAAAAATCATCTTTAATCAGTTAATTTTAAGGGTAAGCTAGGAAGACTTACCCCTAAATTTAGCCTAACTAAATAAAAACTTTATTGTAACGAGCATCATCAAATTAATGGTTCCAAAAATTTATTTGATTTTTGATAATATATCGAATAACCTATATGGTCAGTTATCTTTTTTAGGAAGGTTATGAACAAAAAAATCACACTTAATTTGCTTGCTTCTTCTTCAATTGTTACCTCGTTGATATCTACACTAGGGATAATCAATCCTGCCCACGCTAGTGTTAACCTTACCCAGAGATTACTACACACTAATGATGGTCGTACCTGTATCAGTAATCCCCACGGTTTCAAGAATTTTGTCTGTATTCGAGATTCTGAGAGAGACTCAAAAGCTCCTGCACCCAAATCAATGGTAATCACAGACCAGCCATCTGATAGCACAATTGCAGAACTTAATTTCACAGATGAAGAAAGCGAGGCTGCAATTAGCTTGTTTAAGTGCGACTGTCCGTTTTGCATCAACTCTTTGCGACAGTTACGTGGTACTGGCAGCTTGGTATACTAGGCTTTACAAGTATTAGCCTGTATCTGCAAGCAGGGCGAGAAAGTTGGCGATCATATCGTCAACTACCTCAATAAAAGAAGTGTTTAATGTTAAGAATAAGTGGAGTATTAACGATTTTTATCTACTTCATCTCCTCGACCCTCATTCCCCGCAATTACTCTTCAAATGCAACATAATACCCAAAGATAAACCATCCCAAACAGGAGTATTGATATCTGCTGTCCGCAAACCTTCTGCTGTCCAGGAATTACAATTTCTCAACAGCGAATAACTGCCCATTGCTTGATAAAACCCAGCATTGGTAGAATGACCATTGCCCAAGCGGATTTTATCACCTTTGGTGTCTAATTGAAAGGACGCTTGGATAAATTGCATTAATTTTAAATAATCAGCCTGATTAACTCTGATACATTTAATATGAAAATAATCTGGTCTTAATTGATAACCTTGAACATGCATTACGGAAGGAGTAGGTAAAAATAATGCCTTGAAAGTTGTAGAAAATTTCATCTCTGCCAGCGAAGGAGTTAACATATAAAAATCTCGGTCGCCCCAACCGAAACTCAAATATTTGTAATCATTAGCCGCATCAGTGCCAATAGCTTGTACAGAGATATATTTATGCCAATCAAAAATAGGTGTTTTAGTAGCAACAATAATATCAGAATGAATTCCTCTGTCAGCAACGCAAACCTCCAAATCACAGTTATTTTTTAAATAACTGCTCCACTTCCTCGGCATTAACGCACCAACAGCTAATAAAGCTAAACTAGATAAAACTAGAATCAAAAAATAACGAGTAAGACAACACAAGTAACGGTAGTAAACTAAATTCTTGGTAAATTTCATAACAGTTGCAACAAGATTTGCTCCTCAACTTTCAATAAAGTATATGGACTTTGACTAAAACAGCCTAAAAAATTAAAGGTAACGCCCATGTGTTCTCGCGCACTACTGTTAGTAAATCGCCACGCTCGCCAAGGACAAAAGCGCCTCTCAGAGGCGATTCATTATTTAAAAAAACTAGACTTAGATTTAGTCGAAGAACCCATAGAAAATTCTCAACATTTAGCAGAAACTATCCTCAAGTATAAGCATCAAGTTGACTTAGTGATTATTGGCGGCGGCGATGGTACTTTAAATGCAGCAGTAGACGCCTTAGTAGATACCCAATTACCTTTAGGAATATTACCTTTAGGTACCGCCAACGATTTAGCCAGAACCCTAGGAATCCCCAACTCTCTAGCAGAAGCCTGTAAAATTATTGCCCAGGGACAACAACGACGCATCGATTTAGGATTAGTTAACGATAAATATTTTTTCAACGTTGCTAGTATGGGGCTGAGTGTGAAAATCACCCAGCGACTCACCAAAGAAATTAAGCGCCGTTGGGGAGTATTTGCTTACATTGCTACCGCATTGCAAGTCATCTGGGAAGCGCGACCCTTTAGAGCCATAATTCGAGTTAATGGCGAATCGATTCACGTTAGAACCGTACAAATTGCAGTAGGTAATGGTCGTTATTACGGCGGTGGTATGGCAGTAGTTCATGATGCCACAATCGATGACCAGCGGCTAGACCTCTACAGTTTAGAAATTGAGCATTGGTGGCAGATAATATTCTTATTACCAGCCATGCGGCAAGGAAAACACATAAACTCACGGAAAGTCCGCGCCTTACACGGTCAAGAATTTGAAGTAGAAACCCGTAAACCTCGCCCCATTAATACCGATGGTGAAATCACCGTCTACACCCCAGCCAAGTTCCAAGTTATTCCTCAAGCCATAGCTGTTTTAGTCCCATCATCTACCAAGTTATGATTTTATTTGCAACCAACAATACATGATAAAACGTAAGCAGTAAGTTAAGCTGTGTTTTATTGAACTACTTAGGTATAGATCATAGTTGCGGAAAATCACCTTAACTCATAACCAATGCAGCTCAGATTTTCTCAAGATATTAAGTCATTATTGCAACGCCTAGCAGAACAACCATTAACTCTCAAAGACATCTTAGAGCAAACCTCCGAAAGGGGCTTTAGCTTAGTCATAGTGTTATTAATTTTGCCATTTTTGTTTCCCATGCCACCGGGATTTACCGGGCCCTTTGGTGGCGCTTGCCTGCTATTATCATTGCAGATGGTATTGGGTAAACGATCGCCCTGGCTACCAAATAAAATTGCTAATTATCAATTTCCTAGTAAATTCGCCCATATCCTGTTACAAAACCTGCGAAGAGTCACGAGGATTTTAGAAAAAATTGCCCGACCCCGCCTAAGAAAAATAGCCGAAAACCCTTTTTCTTGGCGATTGAACGGGCTTTGTATCTCTTGGTTAACAATATTATTAATTTTGCCAATTCCCTTAACTAATCCTATTCCCACAATCGGTATTTTATTATTAGCCATAGCTACCATCGAAGCCGACGGTTTATTAATGTGTATTAGTTACATTATCACCATATTAATTACCATATTATTCGGCTTTATCGGTTATGGATTGTGGTTAGCCCCTGGGTTGCTACCATCCATACTTAAGTAATTACACAAGAAAATTTAGAAATCAGATTTGATTGTGAAAAAACCTCAGCGTACCTCTGCGTTAACCTCAGCGTACCTTAGCGTTAAAAAAATATAGCACTTGCCCCAGCGCGCATATACGAACAATACCACTACGTTTCAGCTTTGAATTCAGTTTCAGCATAATTCTATAGAGAACACAAAAGACAAATCACTAATAACAACAGCAATCTTTAGTGATTATACTTTTTTTTCAGTGTTATCACGGTGACTGTATTTAGGAGTGTTTCAATAAAATAAACATCGTGACTCAGTGCTTTCGCTCACAAAGCAACTAGTTCAAAACACATTTTTTGCAAAAATCTCCTTGCTTGATACACCTGGACATTCATTGCTTGGTAAGTGCCGCAACTGGCTTTACCATGCTGCTTTGTAATGTTCAACAGAGAAGTTATTTCAAGGACAGTTTGCTGTGTATCTTTACACATTGCTAAAGAAAAGTTAAGATGTCCTGTACTTTTTCAGTTCATGAATTAGCGATTGTTTTGCTTGTAACACATCAACATCCTGGATTGTTAAACCCGGATTTTAGGAAATACAGCGACCTGCTGACGATTGGAAGATGGAAATAATACCCAGCTAAAAACCGGATTTATTAGTTGTACGGTTACAAGCAAAATTAATTACCTAAAAGGTTAGCAACTTTTAGTCAGGGAGATTTTTTCCAGTTAAATATCACCGTATGCTTTCACCAGAAAGTCAGAAATGTCAGTTAGCGCCAAGACATTTACTGGTTATTTTTCAGGTGAATGAACTTTGTCATTTTCAACAGTATTAGTAATTAAAAAACATAGGTACTTATATGAAGATGCATCCAATTTATTGGTACGCTATCAAACAACCAATTACAGGGCCTTGTCGGAAATTATTAGTTTTATTATTCACTGGACTGTTATTACCAATAGGCTTGATATCAGTCCTCATTCCCAGTGCCCAAGCTCAAAAAATTAGAATTGTACCTAATCCTAGTGGCGCAGGTCAATTTGATACCACAAACATCACTCAAGGTTTCAATGCGGTAGCAATTGGTGCCGCAGCCAGCGCTGAAGGCAGCAATTCTATAGCCATAGGTACTGGCGACGGTCTAAATCCCATGGCCAGCGCTCCAAATGCGATCGCTATCGGTCGTCTAGCATCTTCATCTAATACCAGTGCTACAGCAATAGGCAATAACTCTAACGCCTCTGGTGTATCATCTACCGCTTTAGGAGAGACAGCCAGAGCTCAAGGCGCTAACTCAGTAGCAGTAGGTAAAAACGCTAACACAGCTACAGCCGCCACAGATGCGATCGCCACAGGTACTAATGCCACAGCCAACGCCAGCGGTGCAGTTGCCACAGGTGCCACTGCTACCGTCAGTAGCGGGGCGACAGGAGCCACCGCCATCGGTCAAGGTGCCAACGTTGGCACTGGTGCGGCTAGTGCTACTGCCATCGGTCAAGGAGCAAAAGTTGAAGACAATGCTACCAATGCCATTGCTACCGGTGCTGGTGCCACCGTTAGTAATGGAGCGGCAAATTCCACCGCCATTGGTCAAAACGCCACAGTAGCAGCTAATACAACCAATGCGATCGCCACAGGTACTGGTGCCGCCGTGAATACTGGTGCGGCGAGTTCCACCGCCATCGGTCAAAACGCCAAAGTAGGAAGCAATGCTACCAACGCCATCGCCGCAGGTACTAATGCTAGCGTCGGTAACAACGCCACGGGTTCCACCGCCATCGGTCAAGACGCCACAGTGGGAGCCAACGCTACTAACGCCATCGCCACAGGTACTGGTGCTAACGCCAATGCTAGCGGTGCGATCGCCACAGGTAATAACGCTCAGGCACAAGGAATCGGTTCCATAGCCACAGGTAATAACGCCATTGTCAATGCTGGTGCGACGAACTCCACAGCCATTGGTCAGAGTGCCACAGTAGCAGCCAATGCCAACAATGCGATCGCTGCAGGTACTGGTGCTAATGCAGGTAGCAACTTTGCCGTTGCTGTAGGTACTTCTGCCCAAGCCACAGGTAACGCCGCGATCGCTACAGGTGCTGGTGCCGAAGCAACCAAAGATAGGTCACTGGCAACAGGAGTTCTCGCCTCAGCCACAGGTGATTTTTCCTCTGCTTATGGTGTGGATAGTGAAGCCTCGGGAACCTCCTCATCAGCTTATGGTGACACTGCTACTGCCAGTGGTGTCAATGCTACTGCCGTTGGTAGAGGTAGCACAGCTAGTCAGCAAAATGCCACCGCCACAGGTAACGCCGCCCAAGCTACGGGTACTTCAGCATCAGCTTATGGTGACACTGCTAATGCTAGTGGGGTAAATGCTACCGCCGTGGGTAAAGGTGCCACAGCATCTGGTGCGAGTGCTCTAGCCACAGGCGATAGTGCTAACGCTAGTGCTACAAATGCGATCGCCACAGGTACTAATGCTCAAGCACAAGGAATCGGTTCTATCGCCACTGGTAACAATGCCAAAGTTAATGCTGGCGCCACCAACTCCGTCGCCATCGGTCAGAGTGCTACCATCGCGGCTAATGCCAACAATGCACTCGCTGCAGGTACTGCTGCTAACGCCAATGCTAACAACGCCGTCGCCATTGGTAACACTGCCACTGCATCAGGTATAGCCTCAACAGCATTGGGAGAAGGAGCGCAAGCCCAAGGTAATAACTCCATTGCCATCGGCTCTAACCTAGCCACCGATCCCACCATCAAAACGACTGCTAGTGGTAATGGTGCGATCGCTATCGGTACTGCGGCCCAAGCTGCAGGTAATTCTGCATCAGCTTATGGTGATGCAGCTAATGCCAGTGGGTTAAATGCCACAGCAGTGGGTAAAGGGACTGTAGCCAATCAGCAAAACGCCACCGCCACAGGTAACACCGCCCAAGCTACAGGTGCTTCGGCATCAGCTTATGGTGACGCCGCTAATGCCAGTGGGTTAAATGCCACAGCAGTGGGTAAAGGGACTGTAGCCAATCAGCAAAATGCCACCGCCACAGGTAACGCTGCCCAAGCTGCAGGTACTTCGGCATCTGCTTACGGTGACGCGGCTAATGCGAGTGGGTTGAATGCTACCGCTGTTGGTAAAGGTGCTATGGCGTCTGCAGAAAGTGCCACCGCCACAGGTGACGCCGCCAATGCTAGTGGCTTGAATGCCACAGCAGTGGGTAAAGGCACTGTAGCCAATCAACAAAATGCCACCGCCACAGGTAACACCGCCCAAGCCACAGGCGCTTCGGCATCTGCTTATGGTGATGCAGCTAATGCCAGTGGGTTAAATGCCACAGCAGTGGGTAAAGGCACTGTAGCCAATCAGCAAAATGCCACCGCCACAGGTAACACCGCCCAAGCTACAGGCGCTTCGGCATCTGCTTACGGTGACTCGGCTAATGCCAGTGGGTTAAATGCCACCGCTGTTGGTAGAGGTGCTATGGCGTCTGCAGAAAGTGCCACCGCCACAGGTGACTCGGCTAATGCTAGCGCCATGAATGCCACAGCAGTGGGTAAAGGAACTGTAGCCAATCAGCAAAACGCCACCGCCACAGGTAACACCGCCCAAGCCACAGGTGGTTCTGCATCTGCTTATGGTGATGCAGCTAATGCCAGTGGGTTAAATGCCACAGCAGTGGGTAAAGGCACTGTAGCCAATCAACAAAATGCCACCGCCACAGGTAACACCGCCCAAGCCACAGGCGCTTCGGCATCTGCTTACGGTGACGCCGCTAATGCGAGTGGAGTCAATGCTACAGCAGTGGGTAGAGGTGCTATGGCGTCTGCAGGAAGTGCGACTGCCACAGGTGACTCGGCTAATGCTAGCGCCATGAATGCCACAGCAGTGGGTAAAGGGACTGTAGCCAATCAGCAAAACGCCACCGCCACAGGTAACACCGCCCAAGCCACAGGTGGTTCTGCATCTGCTTACGGTGACGCCGCTAATGCGAGTGGAGTCAATGCTACAGCAGTGGGTAGAGGTGCTACGGCGTCTGCAGGAAGTGCGACTGCCACAGGTGATGCAGCTAATGCGAGTGGAGTCAATGCTACAGCAGTGGGTAAAGGAACTGTAGCCAATCAGCAAAACGCCACCGCCACAGGTAACACCGCCCAAGCTACAGGTGCTTCTGCATCTGCTTATGGTGATGCAGCTAATGCCAGTGGGTTAAATGCCACAGCAGTGGGTAAAGGAACTGTAGCCAATCAACAAAATGCCACCGCCACAGGTAACACCGCCCAAGCCACAGGCGCTTCGGCATCTGCTTACGGTGACGCCGGCTAATGCGAGTGGAGTCAATGCTACAGCAGTGGGTAGAGGTGCTATGGCGTCTGCAGGAAGTGCGACTGCCACAGGTGACTCGGCTAATGCTAGCGCCATGAATGCCACAGCAGTGGGTAAAGGGACTGTAGCCAATCAGCAAAACGCCACCGCCACAGGTAACACCGCCCAAGCCACAGGTGGTTCTGCATCTGCTTATGGTGATGCAGCTAATGCCAGTGGAGTCAATGCTACAGCAGTGGGTAGAGGTGCTACGGCGTCTGCAGGAAGTGCGACTGCCACAGGTGATGCAGCTAATGCGAGTGGAGTCAATGCTACAGCAGTGGGTAAAGGAACTGTAGCCAATCAGCAAAACGCCACCGCCACAGGTAACACCGCCCAAGCTACAGGTGCTTCGGCATCTGCTTATGGTGATGCAGCTAATGCCAGTGGGTTAAATGCCACAGCAGTGGGTAAAGGCACTGTAGCCAATCAACAAAATGCCACCGCCACAGGTAACACCGCCCAAGCCACAGGCGCTTCGGCATCTGCTTACGGTGATGCAGCTAATGCTAGTGGAGTCAATGCTACTGCCGTTGGTAGAGGTGCTATGGCGTCTGGTGTGAGCGCGATCGCCACAGGTGATGCCGCCAATGCTAGTGGACAAAATGCGATCGCTACAGGTAACAGTGCCCAAGCAAATCAAGAAAATGCGATCGCCACAGGTAATGCTGCCAAAGCTCAGGGCATCTCAGCTATTGCTACAGGTAACAATGCTACCGTGGGCGCAGGTGCCGCAGGTTCTACTGCCATTGGACAAAATGCCACAGTAGCAGCCAATGCAGCTAATGCGATCGCTGTCGGCACTAATGCCCAAGCAACTCAAAATAATGCGATCGCCACAGGTAATAATGCTCAAGCTGCTGGTAATTCTGCATCAGCTTACGGTGATGGCGCTCATGCAAGTAAGCTGAATGCCACCGCCATTGGTAAAGGTGCTACAGCCTCCGGAGACAGTGCTATTGCCACAGGCGACACCGCCAGCGCCAGCGGACTCAATACCACAGCTATTGGTAAAGGTGCTACAGCCTCCGGGGACAGTGCTGTTGCCACAGGCGACACCGCCAGCGCCAGCGGACTCAATACCACAGCCATTGGTAAAGGTTCTACAGCCTCCGGAGACAGTGCGATCGCTGCAGGTGATACAGCTAACGCCAGTAGATTGAATGCGATCGCCATTGGTAAAGGTTCTACAGCCTCCGGAGACAGTGCGATCGCCACAGGTGATACAGCTAAGGCCAGTGGACAAAATGCTATAGCCGCAGGCACTAACGCCACAGCCAATCAGCAAAACGCCACCGCTACAGGTAACGCCGCCCAAGCCACAGGTGTTTCCGCATCCGCTTACGGCGACGCTGCTAATGCTAGCGGACAAAATGCTGTAGCCATTGGTAAAACTTCCACAGCATCTGCAGAAAATACTATAGCTACAGGCACTAACGCCACAGCCAATCAGCAAAACGCCACCGCCACAGGTAACACCGCCCAGGCCACAGGTGTTTCTGCATCCGCTTATGGTGATGGCGCGGTTGCTAGCGGGATGAACGCCGCCGCCATCGGTAAAACTGCTACTGCATCTGGTAGTAATGCGGTAGCTACAGGTACTAACGCCACAGCCAATCAGCAAAACGCCACCGCCACAGGTAACGCCGCCCAAGCCACAGGCGCTTCTGCGTCCGCTTATGGTGATGGCGCGGTTGCTAGCGGGATGAACGCCGCCGCCATCGGTAAAACTGCTACTGCATCTGGTCAAAATACCGTAGCTACAGGTACTAACGCCACAGCCAATCAGCAAAACGCCACCGCCACAGGTAACGCCGCCCAAGCTACCGCCGCTTCTGCATCCGCTTACGGTGATGGCGCGGTTGCTAGCGGAGTTAATGCTACAGCTACAGGGTCTAAATCTACCGCCAGTGGCGCCAACGCGATCGCTAGCGGTAACACTGCTGTTGCTAGCGGTCAAAATTCCATCGCTTCAGGTACCAATGCCAGAGCAGTTGGCGACAATTCCATTGCTACAGGTCTTAACACCACAGCCACTGGTTTAAATGCTACCGCTACCGGTGCTGGAGCCACAGCGATTGGAGACAATGCCACCGCCACTGGTGCTGGTGCTTACGCACAAGGTGCATTTGCTACCGCTACCGGCGCTGGTACCAGAGCCGTCGGCGATAACGTCATCGCCATTGGTAAAACTGTCACTGCCGATGGTAGTAATGCTACCGCCTATGGTAGTAATGCCACTGCCTCCGGTAACAACGCAACTACCTACGGTAGCAACGCCGCCGCCATCGGTAGCAATTCCACCGCCTACGGTAGCGACGCTACAGCCATTCAAGACAACACCTCCGCCTATGGCTACGATGCCATGGCCAGTGGTGTTAATGCTACAGCTGTAGGTGCCGGGGCGACGGCTTCTGGTGCAAATTCCCTAGCTTCTGGGGCTGGTAATTTTAATGCCAACACTGGTACATTTGAGCAAGCAGCAACCGCATCTGGTAATCAATCGGTAGCTACAGGATTTGGCGCCAATGCCACGAAAACAAACGCTATCGCCGTCGGTGCAGCCAGCGCTCTGGGAGAATCAGCGATCGCCATTGGACAAGGTGCACAAGCTAGTCAATTGGGCACAGTAGCCATCGGTCGCAATGCCCAAGCTACAGGTGATCCAGCCACCGCCGTTGGTGATTCCGCCGTAGCTGCAGGCATAGATTCTGCCGCCTTCGCCTACAGAGCCACAGCCAACGGTAATTACGCCACAGCCCTAGGTACTGCTACGCAAGCTAGTGGTGTCAATTCTACAGCTATTGGTGCCAATGCTACAGCTTCTGGTACTAACTCTACAGCCATTGGCGCCGGTGCGATCGCTACTGGTGCAAACCAGATAGCTTTGGGAACACCTGCTAGCTACTACACCTTACCAGGGTTAGCGCCTTCAGGACAGTTTGTTGGTAGCGATCGTCAGAGTGGCGAAAGACGCTTTGTCACAGTCGATCAATCTGGTAATTTAGGCACCGCTGCTGCTTTTTACGATCCAGCCACAGTGGAAAAAATCGAAAGAGGACTAGTTACCCTAGGTGAACAAATCCAATCTGTCGGCGCCCTCGCTGCAGCCCTATCATCTATTCCCAACACCATCGCATCTGGTAGCGGTGGCGGTTGCGGTGTGGGTGCAGGTGTTTATGGTGGTGCATTTGCTGGCGCGGTTGGTTGCGTGACTCGCCTCACCAGCACCATCACTTTTAATGCTGGTGGTTCCTTCACATCGGCGCCTGCTTCCTCCAGCTACAGCAGCTCTTCTAGCTTCATGGGACGCATCGGTTTATTCTTCCAGTTCTAACGCTGTGATTGAGAGCAGAAAGCAGAGATGAATAATTTTGTTCCTGCTTTCTGCTTTTTTATACCAAATTGCCAGCAATTGTTAAACAAATAATACAACTACACGCAACTTGGTATCAGATGTGCCACAACTGATTCATTTCTTTCCCAACAACTTTTAATGCCATAGGGTCTCACATCATGAAATTCAAAGCGATCGCCGTTTCTATCGTCTCCGCTTTTCTCTTTTCTCTATTGCTCACTTCTTTGAATAGCCAAGCTCAAAACCGCCCCCAACCCACCCGTAATAACAGCAATACCAACACAGCTACACCAAATGATTGGTCAAAAATTCCCAGAACTGAAGCAGAATTTATGCAAGGTTGTATGGGACAACAAAGTCTACAACCAGCCCAAAGAAATGCTAAACAAAATTTTTGTCAATGTGCTTTTAGTGCTTATAAATCTCGATATAATCCCCAGACTTTCTCTCAAATTAATGCCTTGGCTGTAAAAGTTGGACAAGATGGACCCCGCCTAGTTAACCTAATGATGAAGCCTGAATTAGACCGTTGTTCCAACCAAAATAATTATCATCCATAACTGAATATGCATTGCTTGAGTCGTCGTGTCATTGCTCATTTGTATCCACTAGGTTATTTACTAGGAATAGGAATATTTTGGACAACTTTATCCACAAATATTCAAGCTCAAGAAACACCCAGTAATCAACCACCAGTTGTCAATTCTTCTTTAAGTGCAGAAGAAAACTTTCAACGTGGTAATCTCACTCGCGCCATTCAACAATGGAGCCGTGATATTAAAAGTGGTACTAATGCCATTGAAGCTTTGTTTAATCGCTCCCAAGCTTATATTTTACTCAAGCAATACGACTTTGCTGTCCAAGATTTAAATCAACTAGTTCAAATCCAAGGAAAAAATACCCCCGCCCGTGTGTTTATGGTGCGGGGAATTGCCCTCAGTGAACTCAACCAATTACCAGCAGCAATTGAAAGTTTTAACCAAGCAGAAAAGCTCCAACCTTCTCCTCTGATTTATAGTAATCGTGCGCTGGTATATCAACGGGCTGGACAATTACCCCAAGCTCTAGAAGATTTAAGTAAATCAGTTCAAGTCGCACCAACCTTTATTAATCGCTTAAATCTCGCAAATGTAAGGATTCAACTTGGTCAATTTCAGCAAGTAGTTGCAGAAATGAATCAATTAATAGCTACAGAAAAATCATTTTTTCCATCTTATATCACTCGCGGTATAGC
The DNA here is from genome assembly GCF_000332295.1 of Fortiea contorta PCC 7126. Lineage (GTDB taxonomy): Bacteria > Cyanobacteriota > Cyanobacteriia > Cyanobacteriales > Nostocaceae > Fortiea > Fortiea contorta. The sequence continues at coordinate 2,145,731 of NZ_KB235930.1, forward strand.
CTATTACAACCTAGGGCAATATGAAGCAGCAATTCGTGATTTCGTCTTCAGTCTCAAAATTTTTCCCGACCAACCAGAAGCCTATTATTATGCAGGTTTATCGTTTGCTAAATTGAACCACAAAGAAGATGCATCACGCAACCTCATTCGTTCAGCCGAAATATATCTGCAACGCAACCAATCTCAGAGCTACCGCCAAGTTCTAGAAAAAATCAACGAACTCAACCTGCAATAGAGTTGAGATCAACCTGAGATTCAGCTTGTAACGATTTCCAACAATATACCTGCCTTGAAAATAGAGCACGAGAGAGCCACTCCTATCTCAGCGCTTTTGAAAAATTGATTGCAACAGTAATCATTTTCTCTATTCCTTAGCCTCTAGTTCCTAACCCCTATATTCAAGGTAGGTTTAATAAAGTAAAGTACGTAATTTTACTGCTTTCAAAATTATTTTAGAGTGAAATAATTGACTTATTTGGAGACAGTATTTAAATACATATTTCTCCATTTAATCCTACTAACGACAATCAGCAGAGGTAAATTTATGCCCACAGTTCAACAGAAAGTGTATCTCATTACTGAACAACAGCACGAAGGATTAATGAACTATCTTCTTAATCGTCCATACCGCGAAGTTGCTGCTGGAGTTCAGTTTTTGACTAACGCTCCTACTACTATTCTCAATGTAGAAGTTCCTGAAGAAAAGTTAGCAAATCCTGATGCAGAGCAAGCATCTCAATCTAGTAATGAAGAGGAACCAGCAATAGAAATAGTTCCCGCTTCCACACAAGAGTCTGTCTTTGGTCGTGCCTAAAACTGTTAACGGTCTAGACTAAATTAAAATCTGGTTCAGCTAAGAAATATTTATAGATACTGACTCTGTGTAGAGACGAAGTAAAAGCAACGTCTCTATGCAGATTATCGTCTGCTGAAATTATCTGAATTGAACCATATTTATCTATAAAATTGCATATAAATTCTGAGAGCTATATGTACTGAAAATTTAAGCATAATACATATTCTGTGACGGCATTATAAACTTGCATTTTTATTTCATGAGCAGACGCAGCATGAAATACTTTCAATTTACTGTCATCACAATAATTTGAGCCCACCAATTGTCTGTCTCATTAATTATGATGGGTGTCATTTTGTAGTGAGGACTTTAGTTAAGGAAATTGTAGGTTGGGGAACCACTCATGTGCGTATTTCCCCCCCCGTTGAATGAAGTGGCGTTTGAGGAACGTAGACCCGCAAAGTAACCCAACATTCCTGCAATTTTTTGGGTTTCGCTTGCGCCTCAATACAACCTACACAAAATTTGTTTTCTAACTCTAAATGAACGTATTGGGATATGAAGACATAGCCATTTTTACAAATCATTTAAGATTCCTCTAGACTATTTCTCTTTAACAAACACTATATTCAATCAAAGAAAGGTAATATGTTCACTGAAAATTCTCAAGCTGATTTCAATCCTTTATTGCCTGCTACCAACTTAACTGGAATCATCAATAATAACCAAACAGATAATTTGTCAATAAATGGGCGCAAAGAAATTGCTTTTGTTGATTCTCGGTTAGATAATTATCAAACCCTAGTTCAGGGTTTAGAGCAGAACATAAAGGTTGTAGTTTTAGATAGCAATTGGGATGAAATTAACCAGATAACTCAAATTTTAAGTTCTCAAAATCAGGCACTAGATGCGATTCATATTTTCAGTCATGGTGCATCTGGAGCTATTGAATTAGGTAATACAGTTTTAAATCAAAGCAATTTAGGGAATTATCAAAATTCGCTGACAACTTGGGGACAATCTCTCAAACAAGGGGGAGATTTACTCTTTTATGGATGTAACGTAGCCGCAGGAATAATAGGTGAAGATTTTATCCAAGATATCAGTCAAATTACAGGAGCAGATGTAGCAGCTTCTGATGATGTGACAGGAAGTGCAGATTTAGGTGGTAACTGGACATTAGAGGTACACACAGGAAACATCTCTTCATACCTTCCCCTCCAAGCTTCAGTATTGCAAGCATACAAATCTATTCTGCCGATTTATTCTGGTACTCAGAATCTCAGTAGCGCAACTTTTAACGACAACATTATCATTACGGGTGACACCACACTGAATGTAACCGGTGATTTGACCCTTGGTAATCTAGGTAAAATTCTCGGAGATGGCGTAGGTGTATTAGATAACCTAACGATCAAAGCGACTGGTAAAGTTACTCTAGGAGGCTGGGTTGGTGGTGACGGACTCAACAACATCAAAATAGAAGCCAAGAGCATTAGTGTTCTAGAAGGAGTACAAATTAATACCCCTGGCGATATTTTCTTTGAGGCTAAGAATAACTCTAATGCTTTACTAAATCTGTTACCTGGTAACGTTGTCAACAACTTAGAAGCCAAAATAATTTTAGAAAATAATGTCTTTCTGGAAGCTGGAAATATCTCGCTGAAAGCAGAAGCATCAGACAAAAATCCCACCGATGAAATAAATAAATTTGTCAACGGTTTTGTAGTCAAACCTTTATTAGCCTATGGTGAGGCGATTGCGTCTTTGCCAGTTAGTGTAGTCCTGAGAGATTCATCAGCAAGTGTCGCCTTGGGCAATAATGCCAAACTTACTAGTAGTGGAGATATTGAGATTTCGGCTACCTCCAAAGCAGATAGCACCGCCAAAGCATTGAGTAAGTATTTCAGCATTGGCTATAGCGGTGCTAATGCATCTGCAACGACTACAATCGGTCAGGGTGCCGTGATCAAGGCAGATAGAGATGTCAACATCCTATCCGATGCCAATGCCGTTGCTAAAATGACCACCCGCACCTTGAAGAATCTGGGTGAATCTCCCACAGATCCAACTGGAACAGCAATCTCGTTAGCGATCGCTAATGCCACATTGACTTCTAAAACCACCGTATCTCAAGGCGCATCAATCGAGGCGGGCGGTAATGCCAACATTGTCGCTAAAGGTAAAACAGAGCGAGAAGCTAGTTCTGAAGTAGGAGCCTACGGTGCTGATGGTAAAGCCGGAATATCCATAGGATTAGGCTTCTCTAAAGCAGACGTTAACACCTTTGTAGGTGGTCAAGTTAGCTCAGGTAGCACCTTAGAACATAAATTTGATCCCGCATCGGCAGTAAGTAGTGATAAAGATACTATTACTATTACGAATCACGGTTTTAAAGACGGTCAAGCCGTCATCTACAAAAACAATAATGATGCAGACTCCAATATTGGGGAACTAGAGGACAGCACCACATACTTTGTCAAGGTCGTGGATACAAACACGATCAAATTAGCAGAATCTGCCTCCGATTTGGAAGATGAAAAATTTATCGACCTCGATACAGAGGGAGTACAAGGTAAGACTCACATCCTCAAAGATCCAGGTATCCGAGTTGTTGCTCAACTAGAAAGTGAAGATGCCGCTGATGCCACCGCAGGCGTAGGTGGAGATCCTTCAATCGCAGACAATATTGAAAAACCAGAAATTGCTGTCAACAAACTCATCGAAAAACTCACCGAAGATAACTACAGCAAAAACTCAAATTCTGGTGGTAGTGGTGCCAGCTCTAGTGTAACTGGGGCAGGGGCATTTGTGTTTTCCAAGATAGACAACAATGTTACTGCAACTACGGGTAGCAATGCCGTTTTAACATCTAAGGCAGATGTTAGCGTCCAGGCAAGTGTCTCAGAAAACATCAAAACTGCCGCAGAAGCATCGACAGAAGACCCCGAAGGTTCAAACAACCAAGCGAAGAAGGCAGCAGCGAGTGCAGCAGTAATCGTTGGACTTTATAGCAACAATGCCCAAACCACAATCGAAAGTAATGCAGTTATTGATGCTAGCAAGGACGTACGGATCACATCCGAAGTTGCTTATCCCTTCCGCATAGAACCATTATCACGTTTTATTCCCAGCGAAGTAGGAAAAACATTAAAAGAAGAGGGATTTAGTGGCGTAACCAGTTATTTGGATGGCAAGTTAGGTATCCAAAGTGAACTGCTCAATTCTTGGGCAGTAAGTACCTCAAAGACTAAGGGAGAAGTCGGTTTAGCTGGTTCGGTAAACTATCAGCAATTTACCAACAATTCTCAGGCAATTGTCAAATCCGGTGCAAAGATAAATCAGAACCAGGAATTTAAGCCGAAAACTGACGACCAGAGTGTTTCTGTTGAAGCCACAACAGAAATGCAACTGATTAACGTCACAGGTGTATTCAAATTCGATCTCTCAATTGAATCAGCACAAGAGTTAGTCCAGAAAAAAGATCCTTTAGCAATTTACAATCCGGTTGGCTCTAGCGATGGTAAAGGAGGGGTTGGCGGAGCCTTCTTCCTGATGTTTAATGACACCACCACGATCGCCAAAGTAGAAACAGGTAGCTCAATCAATACTGGCGCTAATGGCGGTTTAACCATCAATGCCAAATCTACTGGATTCGACCTTAACCTAGCTCAAGCAGGTGGGGCTGGCGGTAAATTTGGAGTAGGCGGTACATTCTCTTACACCAATCAAGAAAGCAAGACGATCGCCCAATTAGAAAGCGGTGTTAAGGTTACAGGCGGAGGATTAGAAATTACCGCCAATGACGAAACACTCCGTATCACTGCTGTAGGCGGTATTGCCAAAAGCGAAAACCTGGGTATCGGACTTTCCGTGACGATTAACGACATGGAGCGAGAAACAGTCGCCCTGATCGGTAATCAAACTGGCGCTGTCGGCACAGAAACCTCAATTGATGTTGAAGGAGATATCAAAGTTGAGTCCAAAGCTAAGGGCGGTCTGTGGGCGTTCTCGCTAGCTGCGGCAATTGTGAAAGAGAAACCCCCCGAAAAACCTTCAACAGTATCTACAGATCCAGCAGCTAGTTTAGCTTCAGGTTCTACAACATCCACAGGTTCCACAACATCCACAGGTTCCACAACATCCACAGGTTCCACAACATCCACGGGTACTCAAAGTGGTACTACGTCTAACGACCAGGGTAATCAAGGCAGATCGGGTGTAGGTATTTCTGGTGATGTGTCTATAAATACCGCCACGGATAAAGTTTCAGCTTACATCAAAGATGCAGGCACAATCAAAGCCGATAAAGTGGCGATTACAGCCGCAAATGATTCGGCAATGAGAACTGCCTCCGGCTCAGTAGCATTTGCCACATCAGACCCTGGTAAAACTTCTGCTGGTATTGCCGGCTCGTTCAGTATGAACACGCTCAACGGTACAACCAGTGCTTACATCTCTGGTGAGACAGCAGATGGGAAAAAGCTTTCCCTGACAGCAAATCAACTTTCTCTCAGTGCAACTCGCAGTGGAGACTTGTTTGCGCTCTCGGCGGGTGGTGCAGGCGCACCCAGCCAAGATGGTTATGCAGTGTCTGGTTCCGTATCTTTAAATACAATCGCCAATAACACTGAAGCTTTTGTTGATGGCACTGATACCACCATCGAAGGTGATGTTAGCCTCAATGCCAAAGATACCGCCAAAATATTAGCGATCGCTGGAGCAGTTAGCTATGGTGGCAAAGCTGGATTTGGTGCGGCAATTGCCCTAAACGATATTAGTGGTGGCACTAAAGCCTATTTTGATAATTCTACGCTTAATCACACTGGTAAATTAGAAATCGCCGCCAGCAGGGAAAATGAAATCCTGGCTGTTACCGCTTCTCTTGGTTTGTCTCTCGGACAAGAAAGCAAATTAGGGGGCGCGGGTACTGTCTCTATCAATAAAATTAGCTCCCCCATTCAAGCATCTATTTCTAATACCAAAAAGGGAAGCCAAAATGCCAAAGGTTTGCTTTCTGTTACGGCCAATGATAAATCCAGCATCCAATCTTTTGCGGGTGCTGTTGGTGTTAGCAAAAAAATTGGTTTTGGTGCAGCAGTTGCTTACAACAGCATTTCTGGCGACACCAAAGCATTTATCAACCAGTCTAACTTGGCAACCGAAAGCGATGTCAGCATTCAAGCAACAACTGATAGAGAAATTAAAGCTTTATCCTTGGGTGTCGGTGGTGGGAAAAATTTGGGTTTAGCTGGTTCTGTATCCATTAACAAGATTAGTGGCACAACCGAGGCTATTATTGGCAATAGTTCCCAAATTACAGCGAAAGGGAAGATAGATATCTCTGCAACGGTTAGCGGTGCAATTGGTGTAGTTTCTGGTGGGTTGGCTGTTGGTGTCTCCAGTGGTGATAGTGCTTTATCAGGTTCAGGTGCAGCTTCTGTTGCTGTTAATACTATCAATAACGGTATCACTACAGCGATCGCTAATTCTACGATTCAAGCAGGTGGTCAAAACACTATTTCTATTATTGCCACAGATAACGCTAAAATCAGTGCATTTTCTGGCGGTGGTGCTTTAGCATTGGCATCCAATAGTGGATCGCAAACCTCGATCTCGGTGGGAGTATCTGTAGCTACAAACGAGATTAACAACACAACTCAGGCTTACATTGACGGTTCCACAGTCAGTTCCTCGAACAATACAGATGTCAACCTCAACATTCAAGCCCTGACCACATCTAGTATCAGTACACAGTCAGTTGCACTAGCGGTGTCTGTTGCCAAAGCTCAACAAACAGGAATAGCCATCAGTGGTGGTGGTGCTGGAGCTAATAACCTGATTCTTTCTAAGACTAACGCCTATGTGAATAATTCTAACCTGACAAACCGCATCAGTAATGTTGCGGTTAAAGCCAGTAATACTTCTACCATCGACGCCACAGTAATAGCGATATCTGGTTCCGTCACTATTGGCGCTGAGACAGGAGCAGGTGCGGCAATTGGGGCTGCGGTTGCCAATAATTATATTGGGTATAACGGTAGTGGTAATCGTCAACCATCGGAAGTCCAAGCATATATTCAGAACTCCAGCTTGAAGATTAATGGTGACTTGACACTGAGTGCGATCGCCAATGAAAATATCACAGCCAAAGTAGGCGCTGGTTCTATTGCTGTAGCTGCTTCCAAGGGAACGAACCTCACTGGTAGTGGTTCAGGAGTTAGCACAGAAAACAAAGTTGCTACTTTGGTGAAGGCATTTATTGATGGAGATGGAGTAACAGGCATTCAAGCAAAAACCGCTACTCTCACAGCTGAAGATTCCTCTACAATCAAGGCTGATGCAGGTGCAGCTTCCATTGCCGTAGCAGTAGGTAAAAATGGTGCAGTGTCACTTGCGATTGGCGTAGCCCTAGCAAGTAACTTAATCTCTAATGAAGTTGAAGCAGCGATCAAGAACGCAGACAATTCTGTGTCCACAACCGCAGGAGGTATTTCACTATCAGCTACCAGCAAAGGTAGTATTAGTGCTGTATCAGTTGCTGCTTCCATCGCGGTGGGAGTCGATCCCAGTAAATTAGGTGCTGCTTTGAGTGGAGCGGGCGCTGCGGCTACCAATACAATTTTGAGCAAAACAAACGCCTATATTGCTAACAGCATTATAAACAGCGTCCAAGCAGTAAATCTCAGTGCTAAAAATGACAGTGCGATCGCTGCCACTATCGTTGCAGTATCGGTAGCAGTTGGTGTTGGCGGTAAGGTAGGAGTGGGAGTCTCCATTGGTGCTGCTGTTGCGAATAATTTTATTGGATATAACGACAATAGTCGCCAGCCTGCTGAAGTTCAAGCTTATATTCAAAACTCCAGCGTCAATGCTAGTGGAGACTTGCAGCTGAGTGCAACAACCAATGGCACTATTACCGCCGGAGTAGGCGCAGGTTCTGCCGCAGTCGCCGGTGGTGGTAAGGTGGGAGTCGCTGCTAGCGGTTCGGGAGTCAGTGCAGAAAACAAAATTGCTACCTTATTGAAGGCATTTATCGATGGTGATGGCGCGACGGGAATTCAAGCCAGAACTGCCACACTCACTGCTAGCGATTCTTCAACTATCAAAGCTGATGCAGGCGCTGCTTCTCTCGCTATTGGTGGCGGTGGCACTGTAGGAGTTTCTCTCTCAATTGGTGTATCTGTAGCTAGTAACTTAATCTCTAACGAAGTTGAAGCATTTATCAGCAAAGCCAAGAACTCTCTGAAGACTACCACAGGTGGAATCTCACTATCTGCCACCACTAACGCCAGTATTAGTGCTGTATCAGTTGCCGCTTCGATTGCGGCTGGTGGTGGTGGTACAGCGGGTATAAACATTAGTGGGGCTGGTGCAGGGGCAATTAATACAATCCTCACCAAGACCAACGCATATATCATAGATAGTTTAGTCACTAGTGCAGCAACAGTTAATTTAGTTGCCAAAAACACCGCAACCATTGACGCCAAGATTGCGGCGGTGTCAGTCTCAGCAGGTGGTGGTGGAACTGCGGGCGTGGGAGTGTCAATTGGTGCGGCTGTGGCTAATAACTTCATCGGTTATGACGGTAGCACTCGCCAACCTGCCCAAGTCCAAGCTTATATTCAAAATTCCAGTGTGACTGCTAATGGTGATTTGAGTTTAACAGCTCTTTCCAACGGCACAATCACCGCCGGGGTGGGTGCTGGTTCAGCGGCAGTTTCTGGTGGGGGAACTGCAGGTGTTGCAGCTAGCGGTTCTGGTGTGAGTACTGAGAACAAAATAGCCACTTTGGTAAAAGCATTTATCGATAACAACGGCACGAGAAGTATTCAAGCCAAAACAGCGACTCTCGATGCTAAAGACTCCTCGACAATTACGGCTGATGCAGGTGCGGCTTCTCTTGCGGTATCATTCGGTGGTACTGCGGGAGTTTCTGTATCAATTGGTGTATCAATAGCTAGTAACTTAATCTCTAATGAAGTCGAAGCATTTATCAAGGGTGCAAATAACTCTGTGACGACGACTACAGGAGATATCGCACTATCTGCGACTACGGATGCCAAGATTAAAGCCTTATCAGTTGCCGCTTCTTTAGCAGCTGGTTTTGGCGGGACTGCAGGTGTGGCAATCAGTGGTGCTGGTGCGGCGGCGATTAATACGATTTTCACCAAAACCAATGCCTACATCAGTGGTAGTGTGGTTAATAGTGCTGGTAGAGTTACTTTAGCTGCAACGAACACAGCAACAATTGACGCCACCATTGTCTCGGCATCGGTGGCACTCGGTGGTGGTGGTACTGCGGGTGTGGGTGTCTCGATTGGGGCTGCTGTTGCTAATAACTTCATTGGCTATAACGGTAGCACCCGCCAACCTTCTGAAGTTCAAGCTTATATACAAAACTCCAGTTTGAAAGTTAATGGAGATTTAAAGCTGAGTGCAACTGACAGCGCCACGATTAACGCCAAGGTTGGTGCTGGTGCTGCTGCTATTTCTGGCGGTGGAACTGCGGGGATTGCCGCTAGCGGTTCTGGTGTGAGCACGGAGAACAAGATTGCCACCTTGGTGAAAGCATTCATTGATGGTGATGGTGCAACGGGTATTCAAGTCAAATCTGCCGCTTTCACTGCCCAAGACTCGTCTACGATTACCGCTGATGCAGGTGCGGCTTCCCTTTCTGTTGCTGGTAGCGGTACTGCATCGGTTGGTGGCTCGGTTGGTGTCGCCCTAGCCCGTAACGTAGTCACTAATGAAGTGCAAGCTTTCATCCAGAATGCTGATAACTTCGTGAAAACCGCAGCGGGTGATGTTTCCCTCTCTGCTAACACTATTGCCACTATTAAAGCTGTATCAGTCGCCGCTTCTCTGGCTGCAGGAATTTCTGGAACTGCGGGTATAGGAATCAGTGGTGCAGGTGCTGAGTCCACTAACACAATTGCCACCAAGACTAATGCATATATCAAAGATAGTGTGATTAATACCATTGGTGCAGTGAAAGTGGACGCCAAAAACACGGCTAGCATTCTCGCCACAGTTGTAGCTGCATCCGTCGGTGTGGGAGTTAGTGGTACAGCGGGAGTCGCCGCCTCGATTGGGGTGGGAGTAGCTCGGAACCAAATTGGCTGGGATTTGGATTTAACAAATACAAGCCGTAAATACACCACAGGCAGTGGTCAGCAATCTCTCAGTCAAGGTGACAGAGTTCTCATCGAAACAGGAGCTAGAGCGGGTGATATCTACGAATATATCGGTAAACCCGGTTCTGTTAATTTGAAATCTGCTGACTACGGGAATGTATCCGACTGGAGACAAGTCAACCTGAAGCAAAATGCAGTTGAAGTGACTGCTTATGTGAATAGTTCCAGTATTAACGCCAGTGGCGCCTTGAGTCTCAACGCTCTCTCTAGTTCGACGATAGAATCCACTGTTGCATCTGTTTCTATGGCAATTGCGGGGGGAATTGGCGGTGCATCTCTCAGCGGTGCTGGTGTGGGTACTCACAATAAAATTGCCACGAAAGTTCAAGCTTACATCGATGGAGATGGCACCAGCGGTATTAGTACTAGCAGCATTAGTTTAAATGCCAACGATGCATCCACAATTAAAGCTGATGCTGCTGCGGCTTCTCTAGCAGCAACCTTCGCCATTGGCGCCGCTATTTCAATTGGTGTATCCATAGCCGTCAACGAGATTGCTAATGATGTCCGCGCCTTTGCTCAAAATATTAGTAAGAACTTGACAGCTACCTCTGGCGCTATTGAATTAACGGCGACGGAAACATCGAAAATCTCATCTTTATCAGTGGGAGTGTCGGCGTCAATAGGTTTAGTGGGAATTAGTGTTGCTGGTGCTGCGTCGATTAACACCATTAGCAATACAGCGAGTACGTATATAGCCAATGCTGCTCAAGTCAAAGCTCAAACAGACGTGACCTTAAAATCCGCTGATAGTTCCAGTATTCAAGCCATAGCAGGTTCAGTGTCTGCTGGTACAACTGCAGCGATGGGTGCTTCAGCCGCTACCAACAACATCAGCAATCAAATTATTGCTGAGGTGAACAAGTCAAAAGTGACGACATCAGTCGGTGCTCTCAACCTCAGTGCCACTTCCACAGGCACAATTAATTCAGCGGCTGTGGGTGGCGCTGGCGCTGGCTCATTTGCTGGTGGTGCGGCTGTGACAGTTAATAACCTCAATAACACAGTGCGGGCTAATATTGCCAATGGTGCAAATATCAGCACTCAGGGTAACGTCAACTTAAACGCGACAAACACTGCCATCATTGAATCTGTCGCTGGACAATTATCCGGTGCGGGAGGTGCGGCGGCTGGTGCGGCTCTGGCTGTCAACAATTCTGCTAACGTCACACAAGCCTCGATCAGTGATAGTACTGTTACCTCCAAAGCCGAAAGTGTCACAGCTATAGCTAAAAATACTGGAGCGATCGCTAGTAAATCGGTGGGTATGAGTATCTCTGGCGGTGTCTCACTCACAGGTTCTGTTTCCGTCAATAATATTACGAATACCACTGTTGCTTATGCTGCCAATGCCACTATTACTGCTGCTAAGGATGCAGTAATTTCTGCGGTAGATGATGCCACAATTGAATCTTTAGCCGGGCAAATCAGCGTTGGTATCGGCGTCGGCGGGGTTGGTGCGGCGGTGGCTTACAACAATATTGGTAACACTGTCAAGGCTTATGTGACCGCCGATAATGGCAAATACACAACAATTAATACAGGCGGTAATACACTGGTCAACGCGGATGGTAAGGGCATCATTAGAACCATCGCGGCTGGTGGTTCTGGCGGTTTATTAGTCGGTGCGGGTGCTTCGGTCGCGGTCAACCAAATGAGTAATCATGTCTCTGCGGCTGTGCAAAACAACGGCATTATTAAGGCTAAAGGCAGTGTCGGTGTCTTAGCAAATTCCCTTAATTCCATAACTACTCTAGGTGGAACTATCGGGGCAGGATTTGTGGGTGCAGCGGGGACAATCGCTATTAATAACCTCAATAATACCACCCGCGCTTACGTCAATAATTCTGTTGTGGATGCCATCGGTCAACAAAGCATTACTATTCCTAGAGCCGATGGCACTACCAATCAAGAATCTTTACCAGGCGTAGCAATATTAGCCACAAGCAAAGACAATCTCAGCGTTAGCGTTGGTAGTGCCGGCGGTGGGGCATTTGCTTTCGTGGCTAGCGTAGCCTTTAATACCTTTGCTAACACGACTGAAGCCTACGCTAAGGACGTGGCGATTAATGGTAATGCTGCTTCTGTAGTTCCGGAACAAAGTGTTTATATCAAGGCTTTCAATGATAGTACTGTGGCTGTCAACGCGGGAACTGTCGGTGGTGGGTTAGCGGCAATTGGTGTCGGTGTAGAAATCACGACGATGAAAAACACTACCACTGCATACATTGACACTATTAATCCTGTAATTTCTCAAGGTGCTCTTGTCAACGCCAATAGAGACTTAATTGTCGAGGCGAGAACTCAAAAATCTTTAACATCTAATGTTGTGGCTAAAGGTGGCGGGGGCGTCAGTGTCCAAGGTGCAGTCTCCATCATCAACGTCAGCAGTGGTATGTCTGGGGAGGGCGCTAAGTCACTGCAAGATAAAGATGGTAATTCTGATTTACAAAACAAATTAAATCAGCAATTAGTAGACATGGACAACATGGGTAAAGATAGCAATGGTAAGTCGAATATTACTACCAAGAAAAATATTGCCGACGGTTTTGCTACTAACCCAGGGATCGTTCAAGGAACCACAGCATATATCGCCGGCTCTGCTAGTGCTGGTGGCAATTTAATTGTTACAGCTGATGAAAGTACTAAGCTGAATGTGGCAGTCGGCTCGTTATCAGGTGGCTTAATTAGTCTTGGTGGTGCAGTAGGAGTTGCTAATATTCAGCACAATGCATCAGCTTACGTGGGTAATGATTCTATAGTGGCTGGTGGCAATATTAAGATTAACTCTAATGCTCTTGTAGACTCGACGATAGTCAAAGCTGTTGCTGGTTCCGCAGGGTTAGTCGGGCTGGGGGCGGCTGTTACCTATTTAAGTTCTCAAAATAACTCCCAGGCTTATGTTGGTCAAAACACTATCATCACTCGCGCCAATGATGTTGATGTCACTGCTCAATCTTCTTCTAACGCTAATGCACAGGCTTTAGGTGCATCTTATGGACTAGCTGCGGCGGGAATTGTGATTGCTAATGTGAGCGAAACTGGCACAACTAAAGCTTATCTGGATAACGGAGTTACGGTTGATAATACTAATAATTTGACTGTTGAAGCGATCGCTAAAGAAGCGGTATCATCCGTTAGTCAAGCATCTACTGGTGGTGTTCTTGCTGGTAGTGGCGCTGTGACTAACGCTACCGTCAGCCCGAATGTCGCAGCATACATTGGCGACAATAACACAATCAAAGTTGCGAAAGATGTCAAAGTGGCTTCTAGTGTCCCCATAGATGGAGATGCGGCGACTAAAGGAGCAAGTTATGGGTTGTTGGGAGTAGGGTTGGCGTTCTCGGAAGTTAATTCCACCGCTAACATCGATACCCATATCGGTGCTAACACAGCGATTTTGGCTGGTAATGTTACTGTCTCTGGTAATTTAGGCAAAGTAGCCCCGACTGCTCCCGCTCCTGATACATCATTCAACCCCGCTAGTGCAGTCAACAACACAGCAGAAACTATCACCTTTAATAACAGTACTGGACTGAAAACAGGAGATACAGTTATTTACTCCAATGGTGGAGGTAAGGATATTGAGGGACTAAAAGACAAGGAATCTTACACTGTCATTGTTGATCCTCAAAACGATAAAGTGATTAAGTTAGGCACTCAGTTTGATGCAGCCACTGTTGACGCAAAATTCAACACGATCAAATTTGCTAATACTGTCGTTAACTTTACTTATAGCGCTGCCAATGCTAACACGATTACTTTAGCTAATCATGGCTTGGCAAACGGGCAAGCAATCACTTATCAATCAAGCTCAACTCCATTAGATGGCTTAACTAATGGTCAAACCTACTACGTAATTAAGCTAGACGACAACTCTTTCAAACTAGCTTCTAGCTTAGAAAATGCTAAAAATAATCAAGTAATTGCTTTGGGTATTAGTTCTGCTACCCAACAATTAAAAGCAACTTCTCTAGGACATGGCTTTACAGATGGACAAAAAGTAGTTTATGAAGCGAAAGAGGGCCAAGCGATTGCAGGTTTAACTTCTGGTAAAACCTACATTGTCAAAGTTGTGGACTCCAGTACGATTCAATTGCAAGACCCCGACAAATTATCATCAGATGTGACTGAAGGCGCTGTGCTCAGTGACATGACAACAATTGCGGGGGTAACAACAATCAAAACAGCACCTGATAAAAAGGGTAACGTCGTTAATGATTTAAAAAATGGTGACGCGGTTGTTTACAAAAAGCGTTCTGCTTTATTTACAGTTAGCGCTCCCAATGACATTCCTGACACAGGTGATGAGGGTAACATCTTCAATAGCAATGCGGACAAAGGCGCTCTCATTAAAGACAACAAGATTAATTCTGCCGGTCATGGTTTTAAAAATGGCGACCAAGTAATTTACAGCACTGATGAAACCGCACTGGGTGGATTAAATAAAGGTCAGACATACTATGTCATCAATGCAGATGACAATACTTTCCGCTTGTCTACAACATTGGACGGATCTGCAGTTGATATTACCAGCGCCGCAGCGGGAACAAGTCATAAGATTACTGCTGTAGGGCTGAAAGTTCTGAATGAGGCTAACTTTACCTATAGCACTGCCAACTCTGACAAAATTACCGTAGCGAATCATGGCTTTACCACAGGACAGGCTCTCACCTATAAAGCTGGAACAACTCCGTTAGTAGGCTTAACAGATGGTGCAACTTACTACGCCATTAAAGTTGACGACAATACTATAAAACTAGCGTCTTCTGCTGCCAACGCTCAAAGTAGTACTGCAATTGCTCTGAGTGCGAACTCTAGCAGTCAAAAACTCACAGCAGCTTCGACCGATTTAGAAGAGGGTGTGGAGTACTATGTTGTTGGCTCAACGTCAACTAATTTCCAATTGTCGAAAACAAAAGGCGGCGCTGCTATCGGGCTTGATACAGCCGGGTTAACTGGTGAAGGTGTAGCACATCTGTTTGTCAAACAAAATGTGGTGGATTTAACTAGCGCCGGTACAGGACAGCAGAATCTGTTGCTAGATTTGAATTCCGCAGCAGCAACAGGTATAAAACATTCGCTCTCCACAGGAGGGGCGGCGTCGATAGTTTTACCCAGCCCAGGCGATCAGGTGTTCTCTGCATATTCGCAAGCATCTTCAGGAGCAGCGATCGCTGGTAGTGGCGCTAAGACGACGATCAATATTGGGTCTACAATGAGAACCTATGTGGGTAACGGTGCGGCGATTACAACCACGGGTGATGTGAAAATTGAGGGTATATCCAATATCCAGTTAACTGGAGCTGCGAGTACTAATACAGGTGGATTAATCGGTATTGGCATTGGTACACTTGAGTCCAGCATTAGCAATAATAACTATACAGATGTCAGGCTGGGTGCGAAGATTAAGGCTGCTGGCAATGTGACGATTAATGGTAAATCGGATAACAAATTTAATCTTTCCAGTGACAGTACCGCAGGTGGTGTGATTCCAGCAGGAAAAGCAACAACAACTCTCACGGTTAATCACAACACAATTACAGCGATCGCTGATCAGGTAAATATTAATTCTCAAAGAGATTTGTTGGTTCGTTCTTCTAGTGATACTAATGGCAACGTTCAGGCAAATGCTAGTGGTGGTGGCTTAGTACCTTTTGCTTATGGCACTGCTACCGTCAGTGTAAATGGAGTTAATCAAGCTAATGTTAATGCTGCTACTTTAGAAGCCAGAAAATTAACAGTTGAGTCTGTGGTTGATAACTTGAATGTCAATGCTTTAGCTAAAGCCAAGGCTGCAGGTTTAATTGGTATTATCCAAGCTAAATCTAATATTTACCTGAACAACACCAGCACGACAACTAACATTGGTTCTGGCGCATCTCTCAAAGCCGACGAACTCAATCTCACTGCTCTGTTCAAAAATGTCAACACTAACTCCACCGCCCTAGGTCGTTGTGATGGATTAGGTGGAAAAACTGATTCAGATGCCACAAATGAATCGAATTTGATCGCAGCAGTTAATACGGATGCCAACTCTACCCTAACTGTCAACTCTCTGAATGTGAAGTCAGGTTTTGATAGCTTTAATAACACGAACTATGCATATAGCAAGAAAGCTTGGGAACTGAGAATCTGGACTCCATTCGGCGATATTGTCATCACTCTTGATTTTGGTAGATCAAAAGAACACGGTTCTCAAAATTCAATATCTAATACTAATTTCAATTCCAATGTTGTTCGCCTGGCACGAGCAGTGAATCCTGTACTCTTCATTGATGAAACTGGTAAAATCTTAGCTCAGAGTAATAATGTTACTTTCACTGATGATGGTAAAAATATCGATGTTGCTAACATTAATGCTACGGGTAATGGAGCAATAAAATTTAGTTCTGGGAACGTATCTACAGGCGGCTCATTTATTGATAATGGCAAGTATTCAGCGATTGATCCTGCCTTCGATACGGTGGAAATTCAGAATTATTCTACTAGGAATCTGATTATTAATGACATCAATGCTATATCTACTGGTTCTGGATCTGCTACACCGGATTACAGCCGAGTTAATGTCAGCAAAACAATCAGTTACACTAATTTATCTAGTTCCCTAGCAGCTAACTCAACTTTAATTACGATTAATAATGCGGGTGCTACCAATTTAATCCTCAAAGGTGTCATTAATAATCCCCACGATCGCACTATTCTTTACAGTGGTGGTAATATTTTCAGCCAAGGAACCGTACAAAAGATTATCACCCGCGATTTGACCATGACCGCTAAGAACGGTAGCATTGGTGTTAATGGTCAACGCATTGCGGCTCAATTGACTCAAGGCTACAGTCCAGTGACTGCTGGTGTGTCTTCTAGCAACATTAATCTTAAGGTTGAATCGCAAATTTCCAATTACTTAGATTTAACTGCAAAAGCTCTGGACATCAATCCAGTAACGGTAAATATCCAAAGAATGAGCGCCAATATTGGCGAGGTTAATCTAAAAGTCGGTCAAACCACAAATAAAACCAACAACTCGATTTCATCTCTCTATAAATTTGGCAGTTTTTCTGATAGTAATCAACAAATTCTCGCGGGAACCAATATTACCATTAATGCGGAAACCACAAATACGAATTTTGAGGGAACGACTGCTTTCTTAGGGACGACAGGCACATTAGATGTGATAACGGGAGGCTTGATTAATATTAGACATTTATCTGGAGGAATCAACCTCAAACAAGCAATTAGTACACAAGATACAGTTAATTTGACGGGAACAGATATAGTGCTGGTAGATAGTGGTGTGGTGCAGGCTGGAAAGGATGTAAATATAACTGCAAACAATGTCAATCTGCAGAACAATGCTAAATTACGAGCTGCAAAAGATGTCAGTTTCCTAGTTAGTAACAATTTCAGCATCAACTCAACAGCTACTATTGAAGCTGGAAATAATGTCTTAATTCAAGGAGATTACACCAATCAAAATACTGCTGGAGCATCAGTTACCATTGACGGTTGGATTTATGCCAAAGCAATGTCAATTTACGGTAACAACAATAAAGATACTTTCAATATTCGGCGATTGGCTACTACCACTAACCTGTACACAGGTGGAAATAATGATATCGTGAATGTCGGTAGCAGTCAGGCTGGTTTCAGGGGTACTAGAGACATTCAAAAGCGCCTGAATGTATATGGAGGTACGCAAAATAATTTCGATATTTTGAATGTCGATAACTCCAACGATACTGCTAACAGTGTTGGTATTTTAACAGATACATTGTTGACTGGATTAGGTCTGGGTGAAGGTATTTATTACAGTGGTGTGAGAGATTTCAACCTCAAGTTAGGCGCTGGTAGTAATGACTTCACCATCTTAAATACGGGTGCAGCAACTAATATTGAAAGCGGTGCAGGTAATGATAAATTCCGTATTGGCCCTAAACTCAATGCTCAAGGTAACGTATTAAATGAAACTGTGAATGGTGTTGTTGTATTAGGAACTAATATCCTAGGAACAAGCCACGTTACTAGTATTAAAATGGGTGGTGGTAATGATTCCATTGAAGTGAACCGCAACACGGCTGTGCTGAATATTGAGGGTGGAAGTGGTGATGACACTTTTGTGGTGAATACAGCAATTAATAATTCAACCACGTTAACTAACGCTGCGGTGAATATATTTGGCAACGATGGGAATGATACAACGATGATTAATAGTTCTTCTCGATTAGAAACTATTCAAAATAATCGGTCATCAATTGTTGTGATTAATAGCCGCACGATTAATTTGACAACTAACGAGAGGTTGGTAATTAACGGTAGTGTTGTTACTAATTCCACGGGCGGTTCTACTGGTACAAATAATCCTGGTGTTCCTAGTTTGTCTAGCCTAGGTGATCGAAATGTTGTACCTTCTAGCAATACGAGTACAAGTAGTGGTACTAATCCTACTGTGTCTAGTTTAGGTAATAGAAGTACCACATCTTCTGGTGGTTCAACTAGTGGTTCAACTGGAAGTACCTCTACTACTGATCCTTTGTTAGCGGGTTTGCTTCGCCGTTAAGCAGGTTAGGGGTTTAGAAATGGGGAAAAGACATTTTCATTGTGTGTGATGAGAACGTGAATTATTAGTAGGGGCACAAAAATTTTGTGCCCTTTTTCATGTGTTATACCAATTTGAAAAAAGAAGGCGACACATCGACAAGACCCCTCCCCAACCCTCCCCTTGGCAAGGGGAGGGTGCCGTCAGGCGGGTGGGGTATCTGTCGCAAACATTATTTGAATCGGTATTATTTCGATTGAAAATTCCTGCAGAAACAGATATCAGAGTTTGCTGATAAATTAAAAAAAATGAACTAGATTAACAACGCTGTAACTCGGTTAATAGCACGACTATTTCATCAATTGCTTGACGAGCAATGGTGATTGGTTGCTCTGTTTGATTGATGATAATACTAAAGGCTAATGGTTCATATTTGGGGCTATTGACGTATCCAGATAGTGATATTGCTCCTGTTAAAGTTCCTGTTTTAGCTTGTACAATACCTTCGGCGGAAGTGTTGCGAAAACGGTTTTTTAAAGTGCCAGTTTTGCCGGCTATGGGTAATGATGCACGAAAAATTGAGGCGGTTGGTGTTTTGGCGATTCCTTGTAAGGTTTGCACTAAAGCTGCGGGAGAAATTAGGTTACGGCGTGATAAACCTGAGCCATCTACTAAGAGATAATTCGTGGGATCTACTCCTAATTTGGTTAAACTTGTTTTGAGAATTTCTAATCCGATATCAGCTGTATTCTGCTTTTTTGGATTTGGTTGATTAACAGATAATGATCTTAATAATGCTTCGGCATAAAGGTTATTACTATTAATATTAGTTTCTGCTAATAATTGAGATAGGGGAGGTGATTCTACTGCAGCTATTTCTTGTTGAGTTTGTTTAATAGTTGCGACTGTTGTCTGTCCGAGATTAATTTTTTCGGCTGCGAGGATGGTGCGGAACCGACGCAAGAAATAATAACTAGGAGAAGTTACAGGTAAGGTGACTAAATATGGTGTGGCGTTGGCTGCTAGTTGTCCTTGAATTCGCAGGATTGTGCCTGATAAATCACGGTTAATATTGATGTAGTTTGGTTGATTGTTGGCAACTGTGACTGTTTGATTAACTATTGTCCATTGTCTAGCTTCGTTGCTATCTTTCCAGGTAATTTGTAGGGGTTGACCTACGGCTTTTGGGAGGAGGTTAAAACTAAAAACGTTGTCGTTAAGTATTAAGCTACTGACTGGTGCGCCGTAGTCTGATTGTATATCTTCCCATTGCCATGTGGGGTTGACAATATCTCCTTGAATATAGCTATCATCGAGGATTAATTGTTTAATTTGGGTGATACCTTTTTGTTGTAATTGTTTGGCTAATGCTTGCAGTTGCGTATCGCTGAGGCTGGGATCTCCTTTACCGATGACGACTAAATTACCATCAGGTTGACGATATATGGAAGTGCGGATGCGAAAATTTGCACCCAGATGTTGCAGTGCGGCGGCTGTTGTTAAGAGCTTGGTGTTAGAGGCGGGGGTAAAATATTTTTGGGCGTCTCTAGCATAGAGTGTTTGTCCAGAGGTGAGGGATTGGACGAGAATTCCCCAGCGCGATCGCCCAAATTGGGGACGATCAATTACACTATTGACAGCAGATACAATTTGTGCAGGACATATGGATTTTGTGCTGGCTGGGTTGGCTGTTTGCGCTGAGGATGGTTTTGGGGTGACGATAATTTGGCTGAATAAAAACAGCGGTATCAAGCTGAGAGTGATTGTTCTAGACATTAAATGTTTCTAAAAACTACTTGATGATAATAACTTGGGCTGGTACGCAATTTATATGAGTTATTTAAAAACTCTTTCAGTAGCTGGATGTTGGCGCTATAAATGGTGATTATGTTGGTGGAAATAATGTGTTGATGAATTAAGCCAAATTATGGATATACAGCAATCTAATCTAGATACAACTGCTTTATTTGAGCAGTTATGGGGTGTGACAAATGAGTTGCGCGAGAAATTGGCTGGTAGGTTTCAATTTCAGCGCGACCCTGGGACTGAGCATTTACAAAGCTACTCGGCGTCGGTTGGGGGTGCGATTGGTTCTTTGAATACTTTCTCTGGTGCTGAGATTGATTGGTTAGTGCATTCATGGTTGCGTGAACCAAATTCGGGTTTTTGCAATATGCATTTGAGTATTTGGCTCAAGTCTCATATCCGCGTTCCCCATCTAGCTTTTGCTTTTGCGACGGTACCGTATTTATTCTTTTATATGGATTATATTCCTCGCAGTGATTTGTTTGTTGATTTGCAATATTTGGATCACTACTATGAGCCGATGAATCAGACATATTTGCAGTTGCTGGCAGATTCCCGATTTCAGCAGTATATCAGCAAAAGTTTGTACATTCGTCAAGCTCAGTCTCATACTAGTTTGTGTCATACCAGTGAAGCGAGTGCAGAGACCTTGGCGGTGGTGCGGGGGGTGGCGCATGAGATGATGGATCGATGGTTGCGTTGGGTAGATGAGGCTGAGGCTGTATCGGAAGATGAGCGTGCTGCTTTATCTGAGCGTGATTTGATTGTACGCCGGGCGATCGCTGAACGTGACCCTGATAACCAAATTGCAGTCAGGTTGTTTGGTGCGGAAATGACAGATAAATTAGTGCGATCGCTTTGGGGTGGCGATCGCATTCTTTAAGCAATAACCGAGAAATTACAGCCATTTTGGCTACTTTCTTCTGCGGTAATTAGGTAATATTTAATCACCCTTAGCTCTATATATTAATCTCCAGTGCTGCTCCTAGCGGTTTTCTGGAGATTCTTTATCAGTAAATGTTGCAGGGTGAAAAGTGCGATCGCTTGACTTTAGACAACAGAAAATAGTTGTAGTAAATCAATATTTACGTCGCTTGTAATTAGGAATGTGTATCACCCTTTTTCCCTAACCACAAAGCCACATTATACACATAGATTTTAATATCTTCTAAAGCCTGTGGATGCTTTTGCATTCCGTCTCCGGGAGGCTCATCGACAAAACTGGGACAGCCTCGCTCAATATCCCAGTTATAATCAACAAGATGATGAAAACTGGAATTAGCTACTGCTCGTCCTAAAATGTTACCTTGTGCATCTTGATAATGTTCTAGTGCTACTACTAAATTGAAATTACGACCTGTAATCAAGCTTTTTCCTAATGCAATTACTCTGGCATTTGTAGCATTTGCAGGAAGCCCAATCCCGCCTTCATGGGGGTGTGTCGGAAAAAATTCAATTAATCCAGAAGCTGATTGCAGATTTTTAAATAATTCATGAACAGGTTCAATCAGAGTAATTTGTTGATAGTCACCATTAGCTCCAGAATGATAGTTAGGCCAGGAAATATAAGTTGTGTAGGGGTCGTCTCTTAACCAACGAGATTCATCAGGATCGGGATTTTTGGTATTAAAATAATGGACATCACCAATGTCAATTAAGCTGCACATGGAACAACCCATATCTTGGTGATCTCTTGTTGTCAGGATACCACCGCCACTTTGCCTAAAAGCATTAATTCCTGCAATATCTTTTGCTGTTAAACCTTCGCCTACGTCTAAAGCAAATAGCCAAAGTTGATCAAAATCTGATTGATTTAGAGTGCTTAAAATTGGATCGTTACCATCAGCGTCAGGAGTAATATCCCGCGCTGTCACTTCAAATAAGTATTCGCCATCTGCATTTTGCACAGATGCAAGATAATTATGTAAGAGCGAAAACCGAGCGATACTCCAGTCATCTTCTGTTGTGGGAATTGTGGTCTGTAAGAGTATGCGAATTGGTTGTACCATAGCTACCACCGTAGTTAATACTGCGGTTACTTTACAACGAATTCAGCAAAAATAAATGAGGGAGATGAGATGAGGGAGAAAAATTTTTAGTTGATTCGCCTCATCTCTGCTCTCAGCTGATAATTTAGTTAGCGTCCAAGATGGCGACTAGCTAATTGAATGGCGTCAGC
This sequence comes from Fortiea contorta PCC 7126, assembly GCF_000332295.1. GTDB lineage: Bacteria > Cyanobacteriota > Cyanobacteriia > Cyanobacteriales > Nostocaceae > Fortiea > Fortiea contorta. The sequence continues at coordinate 2,168,248 of NZ_KB235930.1, forward strand.
AATATCAACATCGCCGTCACCGTCTGAATCTAAAAAGGAATTGAGAACTGAATTTCCACCGCTTTGAGGATTTTGGGCGTTGGCTCCCGATTGTAGGAAATTCAGGACTACGGGGACGATAATCGGCAGTATTTGTTGAATCATACTAGCATCTAAACCGGTGTGTTGGGCAGCAATCTCAGCCACTCGCTGTTGTGCATTGGGGGAGAATACTGAGTTAACCGCTTGGGAGTCGGGAGAAGTTCCCGCAAATTGACTCACCAAGCTTTGTACTGCTTGATTACCTTCTGTGGCTTGCTTTTGTTGTAAAACTGAACGCACCTGACCACCGACGACTGATAAAACTGATTGAATGGTTGCGGGATCTACACCAGTGCGCTCGCTTAGTTGGTCTACAGTGTTAATGATATTTCCTAGTTGACCTATACTCCCTTGTTGATTGGGGTTGGCGACGGCGCCCAGAATTTGATCAAAAAGTCCCATAATTTATTCTATTCCTGCTTTGTTCGCTTTTTCAGACTGAACTAAAAGCTAGTCATATTGCAAGTCTAGAGCGACACAAACAATAGAGGATTGAGGGTTCAGTCCACCCATCTAGTAATTATGTGGAAGGTGTCAGTTTTGCTGCATGTTTTTATACCAAAAACTCCGCCAGCAGAGTTTTTAGTTACTTGGCATCTAGCACAATTTGACAAACAATACTTGCACTTGTGTGTAATTATTTTTATAGGTTACTGCTATCTATCCAGTTACCAAGCAAATTACACTATTAAATTATGCATGGGTTAAACTTGCATCAAAAAAAACACAAGTTTTTAGTAGTTGATGATCATGAATTAATATTAAGCGGAACAATTAACGCTCTTAGAGAGGAGTATCAAGACGCAGAAATTATTCAAGCACAAAGTGATTTGTGGACAAAAGCATGGTGAAAATATTATTCGGGTAGTCGATAACGGTTCCGGATTTATTCTTACCAGCGACCTCTCTTCGTCTCCAGGATTTGGAACACAACAAGCGCAGAATTTAGCAAAACAATTAGGTGGTAAATTTGAACGTTTTTCTAATTCTCCTGGAGTAGTTTGTCAACTTACGTGGTCAGTGAAAAAATTCTGGTTTTGGCGATTTTAAAAAACAGACTAGCGGTTAATAATTTGTTCTACAGAAACTGAAATATCAGGGAATGCAAAGGGTTGAATTGTTCCCCCAGTCAGCGTCAATTTTGTCGCATATTCTCCGTCCAAAGGTTCTTGAAATACTACTAAATATAATTTTTGTAGATTCACAACCCAATATTCTGAAATACCTGCCTCTGCATAAACTTTGCTTTTTGTTTCTAAATCTTTTGTCAAAACTGTTTTTAAAGTTTACTAATTTGGTAATTAATCAGTAACTGCAACCCGCAAGTTTTGCTGTTTCAATATAAGCAGATGCCGTATTCAAAGCGGTTATAAAGAGTTGATAAATATGGATTTTTTATAACTGCGATTTTATTGAATAAATATACACCAGTTTTTTAAATAAATTGGCAATATAAAACTTTTGATCTTCACAGCAATTTATTACTCAAAAAGCTACTATACAGATGACTCTTCAATTTGTAGCGCGGCTGTTCATGCAGGATTAATGACTACTAAGCAAGGTGGAGTAGTTACTATCAGAATTAAACCGGGACAACCCTCTTATTCAGGAACTAAAAGATATGGTGTGAATTCACAAAATTATGGCAGTTGGGATGGAAGTTTTGTTCTTTTAAAACAATAAGTGGTAGGAGGTGAAGAAAATGCGTAGAATTCGGTTGCGGATGATTGCGATCGCAGCTTTTTTTGCAGCGATTCTCGGTGAGAGTTTGGTGAGAAGAGCGATCGCACTCCTGATGTGTGGCGTTTTCAGCTTTAGTTCAACTACCTGTTACACCTATCTTACAAATTACAACCAGGTAAACGCGACACCTGTATCTGGTAATATTCCCTCTACAATCCGAGGGGAAAAAAATAGCGCAGAAACAGCACAAATTCCTCGTATCCGCAAACCATCCTTGGAATTACCACTGGATTTCCGAGTAGTTCGTCAAGTTCCCTTCAGTTCAGGTAAACGAGAAATTTCATTGGTCTCACCTTCAACTGGAACAGAGCAAATATATTCAACTAGCTTACCGGATGCAGATAAATTTTAACTTTATGGTGTTGAGTTTAAAAAGGTTTCAGGTGTAGACTTTAGACCATTACTAGTGGGAACAAATATTCAAATTGAATCAACAGAAATTGAAACCAATCTTAAGCAATTTAAAATTATATTTTAAGGGAATAATCTTGATAAAGTTATTTTAGCAAGAGTCGATTAGCGTCACCCAACGCGCCCAAAGCTGCAGCTTCACCCAAAGAATCTTGATGATACCGGGCTATTGTCAAGGCGCTATCAGTGCTGCATTGTTGGGATTGATCAGGATTACATAACAATTGAATTGCAGTTTGGGGTTTTCCTAACCTGCTGTATATCTGCGCTTGTTCGCTGAGATAACGCCCTATGATTTGTGAGTTTCCAGTTTGGCGATCGCTAGCAATCAGCTGATCCCAAAACTCAATCCCTTGCTCTAGTTTGCCAGCGTCTGGATATGCTCGTGCTAAATTTTGTAATGCGATCGCTGCTTCCTGCTGATTATTATTTTGTTGATAGATACTTAAAGCCTTTTCCCAACGTTCAATAGCTTTCGTCACATCACCAGCTTGATATAACTCAAATCCTTGTTGCATTAATTGACTGGCTTCAACAGACTGTGCTTTCGCTGGTTGTCCTATTCCTAATAGATATATATTACCAAACCCTAAACAAACACACAGACTGCACAAAAATAAAACCCCCAACCAGCGACGCTTTATCATGTATTTGCGCTTTTTTCTAAAAATTAAAAACATTTTGTTACCTAATTATTTTTTCAAAAAATAAATTTATTTGTGTAAATTAAACTGTTTATTTTGCTTGATTTCAGGTATGTTGCATATAACTACAAATACAATATCCCGTCAAACCTGTCAAAAATTTCAACTAATTTGATTCTTGACTTTCTGCAATCAATGAGTATAAAAAAATTATTAAAATATTTACAGAATGGGGAATAATTTGTTGCCTATTAGGAATAAATATAAGCGAATCTGTCTTTGCCCAAAGCAGTAATATTATTCCTGATAATTCTTTGGGTGCAGAAAGTTCTGTAGTTACACCTCTTTCTGATTTTTCTGGTATTTCTACAATTACAACTGGTTCTGGAAACAGTGGAGATATTTTTATTGAAACTGAAAATTTGAGCCTGCAAAATATAAATAGTATAAACACTTTTAGCTATGCTGCTCAAGGTAATGCAGGCAATATTTTCATCCGAGCTAGTAACTTAGTCAATTTGGATAATATCAGCACATTAGGAACTTTATCATTAGGAATAGGTAGTGATAGTACCACGGGTTCTGGTGGGTTAGCTGAACGTCCTGGTGATGCTCCGCTTTCTTCTTTTAATACTGGGGTGATTCAGTCTTTATCTACAAGTAATTCGCAATCTCGGAGATGGAAGTTGGGTGATCCGATTTGGGAAGCGCAGGGAGTATATCAACTGGCTAATGGACAAAAGATTTTGAGTCGAGTGTGTGGTGAATGATTTTTTATCTCACGCAGAGGCGCAGAGACGCGGAGAGATGGAGAAAGGAATTACGTAGAAATTGGGTGATGTTTGTGGTGAAAAGAGGTGGGAATAAATGGGTTTTTTGGTGGTGTTTATTGGTATTTATTTTAGTCAAATATGATAAAGTTTTTGCTCAATCAATTGCGCCTGGTGATGTGACTATTCCTGCTGATACTCCAGAAAGGATTGAACAAACGATTCCTCAGCCTCCAGTGTCTCCTGTTCCTCTAGATAAAGTTCCGGAAAATATTCCTCAGCCTCCACTACAAATACCTGCGAATGAACAACCGCAGGCGCCTGCTGCTGGTACGGAACGTTTTCTGGTGAAAAAAATTGAGGTTTTAGGTAATACGGTTTTGCAAGCAGAAGTTAATCAATTAGTTGATGGATATAACAATAGGGAGGTATCTTTTGAGGAGTTAGTGGTTTTAAGAACTGAAATTACAAAACTTTATGTGAGCAATGGTTATGTGAATTCTGGTGCGTTTATTGCAATTAATAATTTACCTTTGTCAAGTGGTAATATCCAAATTCAAGTGGTGGAAGGTAAGTTAGAAAATATTGAAATTAGTGGACTGAGGAGATTAGAAAAGAGTTATATTCATACTCGTCTCAAAGTTGCGGCTGGTATACCATTAAATAATTTCTGACATTTAAAAACCTCTTAATTTATTCCTCTGTTCCCTGTTCCCTGTTCCCTGTTTCAACCTCCACCCTTCATCCTTTTCCCCGCAAATTCACAACATTGTTGAACAAAGCGCGCAGGAATTTCTACACTCGCTCCCCAATGTAAATGGATATAAGAAGCGTGAAGATTAGCAAGTCTATTCCATCCTTCATCACCCATATTTTCTTTGCAATCATAGCGATAAGTGACAAATAAGGGTTGCTCAGGGGTGGGGACTAAACTCGAACGGTGGAATTCATGTCCATAAATTTGTTCACCTGAGAATAAGAGCAGACTGTTTTGCAAAGCTACAGCGCGGCGATATCCTAAAGTTAAACGCCCACCCATCGCCGCTGATGTGGGTAAAATTCCTACCATCGGCCAAGATTTATCTTCAAAATCGATAATTTTCTCACACAAATACATCATTCCTCCACACTCAGCGATTGTGGGTATTCCTTGAAGCACAGCAGATTTTACTGCATTGCGGGCGCTGATGTTTTGGGCTAGTTGCGCGGCGAAAACTTCTGGAAAACCACCACCGAAATACATTCCCTGTATATCTTCGGGTAATGTAGTATCTGCTAATGGACTCCAGAAAATCAATTCAGCGCCTAAATGTTGGAGTAAGTCGAGATTGTCTTGGTAATAGAAATTGAAAGCGCGGTCACGAGCGACGGCTATTTTGATAGGTGGGGAGGTGGGGAGGTGGGGAGGTGGGGAGGTGGGGAGGTGGGGAGGTGGGGAAAACTTTTCTACCTCATCGCCCTCTTCTGTCTTCTGCAACAAGGGTAAGAGTTTTTCCCAGTTAAAGCAGGTGTCACCTAAATCTGCGAGGCGATTGATTAAGGTGTCGAGTTCTGGGAGTTCTGCAGTGGGGATTAAACCGAGATGACGATCGCTAATTGTGATATTATCTTGGCGGCGCATCACACCGAGAATTGGTAGATTTAGCGGTGCGAGAGAGTTTTGCAGTAAAGATAAATGGCGATCGCTCCCCACCCGATTGAGCACTAAACCTGCTATTTTAATTCTAGAATCAAAGGTGCAATAACCGTGAGCGATCGCCGCCACCGAACCAGATAAACGACTGCAATCAATCACCAGCACAATTGGTATATCTAGCAACCGCGCAATGTGAGCAGTGCTTCCAAAGTCAGTAGTTAATTGATTTTCCTCCCCATTACCAATTCCATCAAACAACCCCATCACCCCCTCCACCAACGCATATTCGCATCCTTGGGCGTGACGGCTAAAACATTGCTGGACATAACTTTCTGACGTGAGCACCGGGTCTAAATTGCGACAAGGGCGACCAGTGACGTAAGTATGAAACATCGGGTCAATGTAGTCTGGGCCGACCTTGAAAGATTGCACCGCTACACCAAGGCGGTATAAAGATGCTAAAAGGGTAAGCGTGACCGTCGTCTTGCCCACCCCGCTACGTTCGCCAGCGATAATTAAAGTCATAAAGAAACATTACTACAGCTAGCTTTTCAACTCAACCTGACCTATGACTTGGAATTAAAATGCGATCGCTTTCAAGGGGTGACAAGCGAGCTAAAGTGCTTGCTGTATAAGCTTCATAGCTCTTAAACCTCGCTGATAATATGCTTGCTTATTGCGAATGGAACTGACCATTTCCTCGACCCATGCTTGGCACTCATGCCAAGCAACTATCCAATTGAAACCATATAAACCTATCCAAAAATTACAAGAAAGGCAGAGGGCAGAGGGCAGAAGGCAGAAGTTTATGAGTATCAATTAAAACTTTAGTTCTGTGTATAAAGCCCAGTAAAAAAAAAGACGTTTTTCGAGTCCGCGAAGCGCGTTCGCGTAGCGTCTTGCAGAGAAGAAAAACAGCGTCCTTGTTTCAATCCCACCCTTTTTAAAGGTGGGTTTCCCTGTTGCCTGTTAAGAGTTAAGAGTTCCCTCTGAACATTAAACTGTACCCTACAGATAGTCGCTTAATAACTGTACAGTTCATTCTCAATAAGCACACAAATTTTTCCAGGGGTCTGTGCCTCCCAAACCTTTAGCTTGCAGGATTTAGAGGCGATTGTCGCCCCCTGTTCCCTGTTCCCTACCCCCAGTAGAAGACTTTTTCACCAAGTCCTATTTAGTTTTCACATTGATATTTTCGTTCAGTCGGCGAATCAGGCGAGATAATTCTCGAATGATGTTGACTGCGATTTCTGGAGTTTCTTCGATGGCGTCATAAAGTTGCTCTTGCGTCAGTTCTAAACATTCGCAAGGTTCTAAGGTTGTGGCTGAGGCGGAACGGGGTTGTGTATCAAATACTGCCATTTCTCCAAAGTATTTTCCCTTATCTACTTCTGCCAGTTGTTGCTCGCCGATGTGGACTTTGACTTTACCGGATGCGACAATGTAGAGCGATCGCCCTTCTTCTCCCTGTTTAAAAATGGTGTAATTAGCAGGGAAGGAAAGCTCATCCATCACTGAAGCCAACCGCACAATAAAATCATCCCGCAATTCTTTAAAAATTGGGACTCGCCGGACGAATAATAAACGATCAACGCTGGTTAGCATGGCGACAAGTAAAAAAAATACACCGTGAAACGTAGTATGGAGCAAGTGGCGACTATTCCCCAACGAATGTATTCGTCGCTGTTCAGGGTACGGCTTCTTCAACAGGACGGATAATCGCTGAATCTGGTGTCACTTCCGGTTTGAATATAGCTTGCAATGCCTGTTCTAGGGTAGGTGCCATCACAATCCGATTTTCATAAGCTACAATCACTCTAACGAGTGTCGGCAAGCTATTCTGTGCAGCTTCTAAATAAAGCGGCTCGACATACAACAGCGACTGTTCAATGGGAATTACTAACAAGTTACCTTGAATAGCTCTAGATCCTTGGCGATTCCACAAGGAGATTTGCTGAGAAATCACTGGGTCTTGATTAATTCGTGCTTCTATTTGTGCTGTGCCATAAATCAGCCGCTCTTTCGGGAAGATATATAGTATGAGCTTACCGTAGTTATTATTATCCGATCGCGCTGCTAACCAAGCGATTAAATTAGTCCGTTCATTGGGTGTGTAAGGCAGCAGCAGCAGAAATTCTTCAAATGGTACTGTAGGTAAGCTGGTAATCAAATAATATGGCTTGACTTGACGCGACTCGCTACCGTAGATTTCGTTGGGGATTTGCCATTGGTCTTCCCGGTTGTAAAATACTTGAGTATCGGTCATGTGGTAGGTCATCAACCGTTCTGATTGAATCTTAAAAAAGTCCTCTGGATAGCGGATATGACTGCGGAGGTTTGCAGGCATTGCATCCAACGGTTTAAATAGATTAGGAAACATGCTCTGCCAAGTAGCAATCATCGGGTCAGTGTCATCAGCAATGTAAAAGTTGACACTCCCGTTGTAAGCGTCAATTACGACTTTGACAGAGTTGCGAATGTAGTTAATTTTATCACCGCCGGTGTCTGAGTAGGGATAATGGTCGCTGGTGGTATAAGCATCGACAATCCAATACAAATAATTATTATTGTTACCAGTATTAGCAGCGACCAAATAAGGGTTGCGATCGTATTTGAGAAAAGGGGCGATCGCCTGAATTCTCTCTTTCACATTCCGCCTCAACAAAATCTTGGTTTGGGGTGAAAAGTCCTGCGTCAACACCATTTGCCAATCTTTTAAATAGGTCGCAAATAACCACCTTTTCCACAACGCACCGATACTAATACCACCGCTCCCGTCGTAGGAATTATAAACGTTCTCACTGCCACTGGGATAATCTAATTCTTTTATTTTTGTGCTAGTCATTACATAACTATCTGTAATTTCACCGTAATAAATCCGGGGTTGTCCAATGGGAATGCTGTTGCGAATCGCTGGAGAAGAAGTCGTGAGAGCGCTGCTGTCACCGCTAATATTTTTGACAAAATACTCTGGTAGTCCCCCAGGCCCTGCTGTATTCACCGGACTAAGCGTGAATCCATAGCCGTGAGTATAAATTAGATGACGATTTACCCAAGTTTGCGCCTCAGCAGGTACATTACTGTAGTCTAATTCCCTAGCAGCAATCAATACTTGTCGCCGTTCTGTATCTGCTGTTGCTGTCTCTGATTCTATGGTGTAGCGGTCAATATCGGCATCAGGGAAGCGATAATAAGGACGAATTTGCTGTAATTGACGGTTAGTTTCTAGTAAAGGACGTTGATCCCAAAGGCGAATGTTGCGAATTGTCAAGTCATTGGCTTTGATATCAGCTTGGGTCAATTGTCCTTGGGGATTGAAAACTCTCGCATCAATCGCTTCTAAATCAAAAGCTTGGCGAGTCAGGGTGATAGTCCGTTGGATGTATGGTTGTTCTCGCTGTAATTCATTGGGTTGAACAATGAGATATTGTACCGCTGCGGGTAAGAGAGAATCAGCCACCACCACCAAGAATAAATAAACACTGAGTCCAGAAAATACCCATCGCCGATGGGAGGAATGGGGACGCCAAAAAATGGTGCGCCAAAACAGATAAAATGCGATCGCTACTGCCAAAACGCACAACACAGTATAAGCCGGTAACTGTGCCATCACATCAGTGTAACTAGCGCCGTAACTTACCCCACGGGTAGAATAAAGCAATTGATAGCGACTCAGCCAATAATTAACAGCCACCGCTAACATCAAACAGCCACCAACACCAAATAAATGACGCTGTTGCTGAGTTGAGAAACCAGGAAAAATCCCCTGACTGAGACTTTGTGCTGATAACAGATAAGTGAGAATGACAGCGACGAAACCATATAAAAACAGTCCAATCAACCAAAATTCCAGCAATTCCCACACAGGGAGAGCAAAAACATAAGTGCTGATATCTTGGTGAAATAAAGGCTCAGAGTAATTAAAAGCAGTAGAGTGGAAATATTGCAATAACTTTGCCCAATGGAAAGACAGCAACCACCCAAACAGCAGAGAAAAAATAATAGCGATCGCTCTGAGCCAGAAGTGAGGGAAAATGAGAATAGCGATCGACATTGCCACAATTGAGCAAAGATACCAAACCTGAGAAATAACTTGCTTACCCAATCGCCAAATAGTCTCCGGGCGAAACAATTCAGGAACAGGTAAATAATCCTGAACCTCCCCACGCCAGTAAGACACAGCCACTCCGCCATAATCAGCCAGCATCAACCCCACCAACAAACTTAAACCCACAGCTAGAGGTAACAACCAGCGCAATTTCAAAGGCAATAAACTTGTAATGGAAGTCCTGCGAGGTTGAGCAAATTGAGAATAATCAGGACTGAGAAAGCTTTTCAACCCAGTACTCACCCCCACCTCCTGACGCCGCACCGATTGGGTCTGCAAAGACTGGGGATATCGCCAACGTTGCGCCAAAAACAGATTCCCCAGTAGATAGAAAGCAGTTATCCCCACTACCGCTAACCCCAAAGCTCCTCGCGTCAACTCCTTCAACAGAAAAACTTGGAGATAACCGACTTCCTGAAACCAAAAAACCTCAACTCCGAAGCGAGAACTCAGATCCCAGAGTAGCCACAATCCCAGGAGAACAATAAATAATCTTAAGCCCCATTTTGACAACATCTGCTTTAAGTGCAACCCGCTACACCATCATGTCTGTGCTACTGCAAATCCTCCAATTCTAACTTAGTCTTCGACGCACATACAGTAGGGGCACAACAATGTTCATTGGTGTCAACTTAAGCCAAAGGCTTATCCCACGGTTATTTTACCCCACCCCGGTTTTGTCTAAAGCCAAAACCGGGGTGGGGTGACAAGCGAGCTAAAGTGCTTGCTGTATAAGCTTCATAGCTCTTAAACCTCGCTGATAATATGCTTGCTTATTGCGAATGGAACTGACCATTTCCTCGACCCATGCTTGGCACTCATGCCAAGCAACTATCCAATTGAAACCATATAAACCTATCCAAAAATTACAAGAAAGGCAGAGGGCAGAGGGCAGAAGGCAGAAGTTTATGAGTATCAATTAAAACTTTAGTTCTGTGTATAAAGCCCAGTAAAAAAAAAGACGTTTTTCGAGTCCGCGAAGCGCGTTCGCGTAGCGTCTTGCAGAGAAGAAAAACAGCGTCCTTGTTTCAATCCCACCCTTTTTAAAGGTGGGTTTCCCTGTTGCCTGTTAAGAGTTAAGAGTTCCCTCTGAACATTAAACTGTACCCTACAGATAGTCGCTTAATAACTGTACAGTTCATTCTCAATAAGCACACAAATTTTTCCAGGGGTCTGTGCCTCCCAAACCTTTAGCTTGCAGGATTTAGAGGCGATTGTCGCCCCCTGAAGGTTCAAAGGCTCACGCTTGAGGCTCAAAGCCTGACGCTTTAATCCCCCCCCATCACCCCCCCCCATCACCCCACACCCCCCACACTCCCCATCACCCAATTCCCAATTCCCAAACCGCAGACTGTAGGATAGAAGAAGCATCCGCGTACTAAAAACCCATGCCATCCATGCCTTTGTCGCGCCTAGTCACGCTGATTGTTGGTCTGATTGTCATTTTAGGACTTAGCTTATGGCTGATTGATTCCCTGTCACGGCTATATTGGCAGTTGTCCTATTCTCCGTTATTGGGAAATTTGCTGCTGTTGCTGCTGATTCTCCTGTTAGGGGCTTTGGTGGCTGCATTTGTTTATTATGTAGTGATTCTCCAGTCTGGAGAACAGCGCGCGCGCCGTCGTCGTCCGCAGGTGACAGCGGCACAAATTCCGGCGGCGAAATCTGATGCGGCTTCTTCGACTCTACAAGCGGTGCGACAGCAGGTGGCGCAAATTCAAGATGAGGTGACACGCCAAGCTTTATTGAGTCGTTCGCGGGAAATTGAAACTAATTTGGCGCGGGGTGAAATTCAAGTTGTGGTGTTTGGGACAGGAAGTGCAGGGAAAACTTCCTTGGTGAATGCGGTGATGGGGCGGATGGTGGGACAGGTGGATGCGCCGATGGGGACAACTCAGGTTGGGGAAACTTATTGTCTGCGGTTGAAGGGATTGGAGCGGAAGATTTTAATTACAGATACCCCTGGGATTTTAGAGGCGGGGGTAGCGGGGACGGAACGGGAACAACTGGCGCGGGCGCTGGCGACGGAAGCAGATTTGTTGTTGTTTGTGGTGGATAATGATTTACGGCGATCGGAATATGAGCCATTGCAAAGTTTAGCACAAATTGGTAAGCGATCGCTCTTAGTACTTAACAAAACTGATTTATACACAGATGAAGATAAGGAATCCATCCTGGCTCGGTTACGCCAACGGGTGCGGGGATTTATTGCGACGAATGACGTGGTAGCGATCGCTGCTAATCCCCAATCTGCTCAACTCGAAACTGGCGAAACCTTCCAGCCAGAAGCAGATATCGTTCCTTTGTTGCGGCGGATGGCGGCGATTTTGCGGGCTGAGGGTGAGGATTTGGTGGCAGATAACATTCTCCTGCAATCTCTGCGGTTGGGAGAAGAGGCGCGCAAACTCATCGACGCCCAGCGTCGCCGCCAAGCTGATAAAATAGTCGAGCGCTTTCAGTGGATTGGGGCTGGTGTGGTATCAGTTACCCCTTTACCAGTGGTAGATTTACTAGCAACAGCTGCTGTCAATGCCCAAATGGTCGTGGAAATTGCCAAAGTGTACGGCTGTGAATTGAATATGGCACGGGGGAGAGAATTAGCTCTGTCTCTGGCGAAAACTATTGCTAGTCTGGGAATTGTCAAGGGTGCAATTCAATTATTGTCCACTGCTTTGCAAACCAATCCAGCAACTTTTATTGTCGGGCGAGCAATTCAGGGTGTGACTGCAGCATATTTAACCAGGATTGCGGGAAAAAGTTTTATTGAATACTTCCGCCATGATCAAGATTGGGGTGATGGTGGGATGACAGAAGTTGTACAACGCCAGTTTCAAATTAATCGCCGGGATGAGTTTATTAAAGCATTTGTTGCCGAAGCGATCGCTAAAGTAGTTAAGCCCTTAACTGACGCAGTGGGGAATTCCTCAGCAGTGCAACCAGAACCAAAAAACCAAAATTTAGATCAACAAGAACCAAAATAATGTCAATCCGCTATATTTGTAGATATTCAGATTTGCTCATTCCTCACGATGCCAGCAAGGTTGCAAATAAAAGCTGAAGATTGTTCCCCTTTGGGACGATTCATCCTTCAATACTTGGAAGAACAGAGTATTAGCATGAATCGCCTCGCAGATTTGTCTGGCGTTCCCCAACCGCGACTCAGAGGCGCTTGCTTCAAGGGAACCTGTCCAACCCCTGAAACTTTGCGGAAACTGGCTAGAGTCATGGGCAAACATCACCTAGAGCTTTACACGTTAGCTTATGAAGCCAGGATTGGCAAACTTCCCGAAGACGCAGACGATAGTTCCCTTGATATCTTAATGCGAGATTTATTTGAAACTGCTAGAGAACTGGGATTAACCGCACCCAAAGTCCGCCCCTCTAAAGCCAAAATCCGTAAAGCGCTACTAGAACTAGGGTTTCACGCCGAGAATGATGAATGTGCCTGATTTTTGTATAGTAGAGATAATTATTCCTGGATTATTCAGCACTTTAGTGCTGACTACAAACTTATCAAAATTAATGGCGTGTGCCGTACCTGAATTGAGGTAATACACACGCCATATTTGATTTCTTAAATCAAGTTACTTACTACGATAGGGAACTGATTTTTCGATATCAATATTTTGTACAGAGAGCCGCTGGGGTGTGTTACCTGTAGCGTTGATACTCTTAGCCATATCCAAAAACAGAGCGGGATTACCAGCTTTGGGCTTCCTGTCTGCTGGGGTATAGCCGCGGACGGTGGTTTGCCAGATGACTTGTGGGAAGCCTAACTTACCACGATAATATGCATCGTAACGGGGTGATTTAATGTTGAAAGGCAGCTCACCTTCAGAACGACCGGGTAATACCCGACGACGTTGGTAAGGTATTGTGTCGTAGCCAAAGGCTTCTAGATACTCCTCAGTGTTGAGTAAGTCATCGATAAAGCCTTTAACGCCCTTGGTTGCTACAACAATTGACCAAGCCAGCTTTTCGCGGTTATCGTATATGTCACGACCGAGAACACGCTGTACAGTCTGTTCCACAAAGCGATAGTTGCTATTGAGGTCATAGAAACTGCGTTTGTAGGTATTAGATAGCAACAAGCCGCGAATAAAGTCGCGCACTGTAATCTGACCACTGCGGAGTTGAGACTCTAAGAAACGCTCACGGTCAGCAGCAAAAGCATGGAAAAAAATCTGGCGGTAAGCAGCAGCAATCAGATTGTCTAAGTCTGTTGTGGAAAGCAGATTTTCTGTGGAATAGATTCTGGGTTGCTCATCTCCAGGAACCTCATAGCCTGCTACCCGCTGGTTTTGAGAAGTACGGGAATATTCTAAAAGAGGAATTGCCACGAATACAAAATCTCCCTTTCCTTAACGAAATCTTACAAAGTTATCATAATAATAAAGGAGAAGAGGCAGCATTATTCGATTTAGTTTGATAAAAATTACATAACTTAATTGAGTAATTTACAAACACTAAAAAACTTACCCAACAAGGTTTGCAGATTTAAGATATCCCTGTGAGCACACACAACAGCATTGCCCACAGGGCTAAGGGGATGATTTCTTTACAATACCCTGATTGCAGATTCCAAGTAACGCTGAATGTGAATTAGAAGCCCAAACCGGATATTTTTCGTGTAGGGACGTTGCAAAAGCAACGTTTCTATAAAGCGCGAAATCCTTGTGACTGCGCTGGTTTTCATTATTCACATCACGGGTCAATTAGTATTATTCCCCGGTCTTAGCGCCTGCCACCGCCACGATGAGGAACCGCGCTAGGATATACTTTGGCTAAGTCGAGTACGAGAGTCAACTCCTCAATGCTGACAATTGTGCCACCCAGGCGGTTAATTCGCTGCATTTGTTCACTCATCCGATTGTAAGGCACGGTCATAAATACACTACCACTACGTCGAATGTCGGGTTCTTGCTTGCTGGTTTGTGAGGTTTGTCGTAAGCCCACAACTTCATAACGAAATACTCGACTGGCAGATGAAGAAATGCTACCAGCACCACGTGTAGTTTGACCTAACATCACTTATATTATCTCCTGTGTCTGAGTTTTGCCGAATGTCACTTACCAAACAAGATCAAAGCGAGACAAGCACAATTGATTGATCTTGAATGCTAGTAAAAGTGATTTAAAAAATTTCAGTACTTGGCTGTGAAGTCAGTAAATTTTGTAATTAAAATCACTCCCAGACATTTTAGCCAAGAATATGAGAATTGCCATCATTAGTATTTTGGATTTTGACTCGGCGATTTTGATTTTGGATACAATAAAAATTAATTTTTGTCAATAAGTCTCTGGCGTCAATAGTACGAAAAGGCTGAAGTCTGAAGTTTGTAGCTGCAAATGAAGAAAATTGTACAGTCAGCTTTTGGGTGCTTTGTTGTCACACTAGCCTTGATATAAAATTATTACTGAAAAACATCGGAGCATATTACATTGTAATTCTACTATTGCTAAAGGCACAGAATTTGTGATTGCAATTCCATTACATCAAAGGTAGAATATACGCGGAAAAACTCGCAAAATTTCGCTATTGTGTGCTGCCTGCGGTTCTTTTTACCTGACTTAGTTTTATGCCTAGAAAAACTTCATCCCCATTCCCTGCTACCCCAACAACATCTCTGGCTCTTTCTTCTTTGCATATCCGTCTAGAAACTTTAGATAAAGAGCATCAATGGTTGCTTAAACAAATTAAGCGTAAACGAACAGAACTGAATAATTTTGTAGAACAGATCCGTTCTGTGAATGCAGAAATGTTTCGCCGCTGTAGTCCTCGCGTTAACCAATTAGCAGATATTGACTCAGAAATCCATCAGCTATTTGCAGAAATTTTTGCCACTAGAAAGTTAGGTAAACAAACAAAGAAAGATATTGAGGGTATTTATCAAACTCTGCAATTTGCAGGAATTATTACTCGCAAAAAATCTGAACTAGAGAATGAAGCAGAAACAGAAGCAGCTTTTACAGATGATGAGCCGGAGGATGAATTCTTCGGTTCAAATTATCAACAGCATCAACAAACAGCAGGAGAAACAGAATTTATTCCCAGAAATAAGACTGATACGTCGAGAAAAATTCGGCAAATATTTTTAAGTTTAGCGGAAATATTTCATCCTGATAAAGCTGTTGATGGAGAAAAGCAAATTCTCTACACGGAAATTATGAAAGAGATTAACAGAGCTTATGATGAGGGTGATTTGGCGCGATTATTGGAAATTCAAAATCGCTATGAAGTGGGTAAATTTATTGACACTAATAATGAGGATGATGTAACTAGAAAATGTAAGCGGCTACAGCAAGAAAATGAATTATTGAAAAATCAATATGAAAATTTGAAAGGAGAACTCGCATCAGTTAAAAATACTTCTCAAGGCTCGATGGTTGCTAATTGTCGTAAGGTCAAAAAGGGCGGATTAGATCCGATTTTGGAGATGTTACAGCAGATTGAAATAGAAATTAAAACTGTTTCTTCTATCCGCGATTTTGTCAAGGATTTTCACCAACAAAAAATGACTATTAAGGAGTTTCTCCGTGGCCCAGAAGCGCTGCGTCGGATGAATCGAGACATGGTGGAAGATATGCTGGAGCGGATGTTGATTGATTTAGAAGATGCAGAAATATTCTAAAGTTAGCTGACAAAGAAGTTTCTCTAGCTACTGGTTATTTTTTGTGAGGAATGAAGATGATAGAAAATGCGGTTCCTATCTCTACTTTGTTTGTGGGATTGAATGGTATAGTTGCTTTTGTGCTCTCATATATTGCCGCTGATGAGCGAGTGAGAACTAGAGTTTGGCATGGTGAGTCTCAAGAAAATGTGATGCAACAACCTGATCCTTTGGCAAATCCTAATGCTTGGGCTGCTAGTGTGGAGAACATGACTCAAAAAATGTTTCCTAATGCGCTCAAGGATGATGGTCTTTTGCAACGAAAGGTGCGCGCTCATGGGAATTTTGCTGAGTATGTACCTCAGGCGTTGCTGTTTTTATTGGTGCTGGAATTGATACACGCACAGACATGGTTGCTGTGGCTGCTGGGTAGTGTACTAACGATCGCTCGTGTTGCACACGCATGGGGTCTAATTCAGACTTATGGCCCTTCTTTAGGTAGGGCTATCGGTTTTTTTCTGACTTGGTTTGTCTATTTAGTGGGTAGTTCAGCTTGCATTTATTACGGTTTAAAATCCGTTTTTTGAGCAGATTTACTTCAGTAGTTTCCGAAGTGTTTCTAATTGACTATGACCGTAAAATCACGGTGATGGCTCAGTCTTTTCTAATTCCGGCTCTGGAGTAGGCTCTGTTTCCTTCACTCGCCGAATCGGTAAGTTAGCAATCAAAGCTGTAGTCCGTTGGTTGCTTTCTAGAGAAAATTCCAAGCCTTCGGTTTCCACTTCCACATAGCGACAAACTATATCGAGAATTTCTTGTCGCATCTTTTCTAGAGTTTGCGGATCTAAGTCAGCGCGGTCGTGAGCAATCACTAGTTGTAAGCGACGTTTCACATGAATGCGACTGGTGTCAGGAGAGCGATTAAAAA
Source organism: Fortiea contorta PCC 7126 (assembly GCF_000332295.1). GTDB lineage: Bacteria > Cyanobacteriota > Cyanobacteriia > Cyanobacteriales > Nostocaceae > Fortiea > Fortiea contorta. Next base: position 2,185,180 of record NZ_KB235930.1, read on the forward strand.
GTCGTTCTAGGAGTTCGAGAATCATTGCCAATTAGTCTGGGGAGACGTTCGGATAAAGTTAAACAATCTTAGTCCACAACAACCTTCGCAAACGAGTGAAGATATTGTTGTTGGATGAGTCCAGCTCAAGAAATTCCACTGTTTCCCCTTCCAATCTACGAGCAATGTTCTCAAAGGCTGTAGCAGCTAAAGAGGGAGTATCTGATAATACCAAGGGTTCGCCGCGATTAGTGGAGACAATCACGCGCTCATCGTCCGGGATTACCCCAATTAGGGGAATGGCGAGAAGTTCCTGAACATCTTGCACAGACATCATATCATTTGCCCGTACCATTGCTGGTCTGATGCGGTTAATTATGAGATGAATCCGTTTGATACCTTGTGCTTCTAATAACCCGACCACCCGGTCAGCATCACGGACAGCGGAGATTTCCGGTGTGGTGACAATTAGTGCTTCCTTGGCGGGAGCGATCGCATTTTTGAACCCCATTTCGATCCCCGCAGGGCTATCAATGATCACATACTGGTATTTTTGCGCCAGTGCGTTGATCAATAATTTCATCTGGTCGGGGGTGACTGATTCTTTGGTACGGTTTTGAGCGGCTGGTAAAAGTACCAGATTGGGCTGGCGCTTGTCTTTGACTAAAGCTTGTTCTAATCGACACTCCCTAGCCAAGACTTCCACCGCCGTATAAACAATGCGGTTTTCTAGTCCCAGCAACAAATCCAAATTTCTCAACCCAAAATCTGCGTCAACTAAAGCCACTTGACGCCCATTTTTGGCGATCGCCATACCCAAATTTGCGGAAACTGTGGTTTTACCCACTCCTCCTTTACCGGAGGTGATAACAATAATGCGAGTCATGATCGAAACGCGCTTGATGATGGTTCAGGAATTATAGTAAATATTTACTGACATAAGTCTGAAGTGTAAACTATGAATGTGGAAAAAAATCGCTACATGTCAAATTGTTTAGTAAAGCGATCGCAGTTTCTCGGTTTCCCCAACTAAAGAACCCGCAATCAACCTTGTCTACCTTCATACTTCATACTTCATCCTTCATACTTCAGTTGATGATTGCGGGAGAAATCAATCGCCCTAGCAATGCGGATACCTTCTTCTGTCACATGCGCTACCTCCGGAGAAAATTGCGACGGTGATTTTTCTGGTGCTCTAGCCACAGCATCTGCGATCCGCAATTGGGTTGGTTCCATTTGCAAAGCCATAATCAGACACTCACGATTGCCATCAGCACCAGCATGAGCAACACCACGCAGACGACCCCAAACTAAAATATCTCCATCTGCAACTACGATACCACCTGGATTTAAATCTCCGAAAATAATTACAGTTCCTGGGTGACGAATTTCCACGCCAGAACGCACGGTCATTTCCAGATAAAGGGCGTCGGCTAAGGGTTTGGGAGTTACTTTCGACTCAGAACTGAGGGAAGTTTCCCGCTGTATTTGCTCTACAGAATAACCAGAGGAGACAGATGCGATCGCAGTTTGACGCCGACTAGTAGTTACTGATTTTAGCTGGAGTTGGGTTTCACCTAAGACCTCACTGAGTGCTTGGAGTTGTCTCCCATCCAACAAGCGGTCTTGGGCGATCAAATGCACTGGAGTATTAGGAGTGAGAAAGCGATCGCTAGCTTGTAGGCGCTGTCTAATTTGTTGCCAAATTTCATCCCAATTGAATTCTGCTGCAGATAATTGAGATTCTGCGGGCAAAATTAATAAAAGTTTTCCCTCCTCAGTTTTGAGTTGCACTTGGATATGCTGATTTACCTTATTCTCTGGTGATGGTGACTCAATTGTATTTAATTCCCAAAGATTGGCAATTGTGTCTTTGTCAGGAATCAAAGCCTCAGTTTCCATCTTTTGGGGCTGAGAAATCGACTCTACATCAACGATCGCCTCATCCTCAATCTCAGGCGTCACCGGATGCGACTGCAGATACAACAGAACAGAATTTAGCTCCTCATCTGGCAAAATTGGATCTGACTCTATTTCCGACTCAGCCACCGGATGTACAGAATTTGACTCTAAATCAGAGCTAGCAGGATCAGAAGTCATACTTCATCCTTCATACTTCATACTTCTTTAATTAATCTTTGATAAGCTGTACTCAAAGCCTCAGCATCGCCCACATTACCGGGAAACAGCACCACAGGCAAGTTAGGGAATTGGGGGTGGTCAAAAGGCGTTAAAATCATTGAGCATCCAGGGAGAATTTGACCCAGTAACCGCGCTGCAGTTAAACAAAGCCCAGTACTCAAGACATCGTTAGAAGTAATGCCACCTTTGCTGATCAAGAATCCTATATCAGATGGTAGACCTTGGACAATATCCATCAATAAACCTGAAACCTGAGCACCAAACTGCAACCTTGTCTCGACATCATTAAATGTCAGTTCTTGACGACTGGTGTAAACAACTGGTGTTTTTCCAGAATCATGAATTACTCGTATATTTTCTAACACTTCCTTGAGGAGTATAGCAGATTGTTCTTCATCCTCAAGTAAGCGAGCTACATTGACTTCAACTCCCGCAGTTCCTTCCGCTTGTAAGAGCGCCTCTAACTGCTCTGTTGTCTTTTTAACATGGGAACCAACAATCACCGCACCCGGTTTACCACCACGGACATACTCCGCCATATTTTCAGGGGCGATCGCTTGGGGCGGTAAAGCAGCTAAAGCGGTTAAAATACTGGCAGCGGAGCGAAACAGAAAGCGTTTTCCCTGACTAGCGACAGCTAGCAACTCTAGCGCAAATTGATTTAAATCTGCTTGCGTTTCCCCATCAACCACCGCACACTGGTTATGACTAAGTTGCAATAAGCGTTCTCGACTCCCGCTGCGGATATCAGCGAGTACAAATCTGGTTACAGATTCTGCACTGATGCGACCTTGAGTCTTCTCCTCTACATACTTGGGTAAATAACTGTGGTGGTAACTAAACACAGAATCGCGGGCGAACTCAGTTTCATGAACTGGGGTAGGAACGCCGTCAATAATTAAGTAATGTATGCTGTCGCGGGTGATGCGTCCACCCTCAAAAAAGGCTGGGATCAAAAAATGAGCATCAAACGGCCCTAATTCCTCAGCAATAACATCAGTTTCAATGGGATAATGACCACGGAGAGTGGAATCAGAACGGCTGACTAAGAGAAAATCTTGAATTTCTGCAGCGGCTATAGCTACTTTTAAATTTTGGCAGACTTCTTGAGTGACATCTGCTGCAGACTCTGGAGTCAAAGAACGTGTATTAGTCAGAATAAAGACAATCGGTGAGTCATCCTGTAGCCCATTTTGCAAAGTTTCCACATCCCAGCGCATTAGCAGCAAACAACTGTGGACTGTTTGAGAACCTGTAGGGTCATCATCCAGGACAATAATTTTGGGTTTGCTGGTCATTTTATTTGTCATTGGTGAGGGTGACAGTAGGTTGATTGTCGCTGACTTGCTGAAGTCAAGGTTGATGAAAGTTTTAATTGCAGACAAATAATACCAAATTGGGATGAGTAGTATTGTTTGAGATCTTGGAAAGTGTCTTATGCTCAGAATGTTTCACCCAAAATCCGAAACTAATATAATTTCAGACTTTCCGCAATTTTCTAATTTCTGCTTGCACATCAAGAGCAATCTGCAACGATTGGTTGAGCAATTGAGCATATTCGCCCGCTTGGGAGCTAAGTTGCAAAGCTTGCAGATTAGCTAAATTATTGACAAATAACTCTTGATTATTAGCAAGCAACTTCTTATTATCTCGCAAAATTCGCTCGGTTTTCAAAGCGCGGACTAAATCTTCCTGAATCAGTTGTAAAGCTGCTATCACTTGGTCACGGTCATTGATACTGCTTTCTAAGTTTCCCGATGTTGCTAGTTGATCTTGAATATCTATGGCTTTCACCACTTCATGGTACTGATCAACCTCATCGAGAAGTATGGTCAGCGCTTGGGGACAGGTGCGACGTCGCCAGAGCGATCGCCCCACTAACACAGCGATCGGTACTAAAATTAATAAAAATATTCCCAGTTTAATTGAAGAACCAATAGTTGGTAAAATAATAAAGGCATAAATAAAACCAACAATAATCGGCGTCAAAGCCAGCGCCACCAACCCTTCACTCACAAAAAACCCCAAACGCTTCTCACGGTTCGTCATAATTGAAGGTCGAAAAACGTCCTCTGGATCAAACCCAGTTAAACGTCTCAGTTCCCCTTTACTAATTTCCAAGCCTATCAAATCCGGCTGCACTGCTGGATACTCCTTGAAAAGCGCGAGTTGCGTCTCTATTTTAAAGGGTAAAGGCTCAGTTAATGTGACTTGTATTGCTCAACAGCATTTGACGGTGAGGTTGGTAGGGAGCGATCGCTTATGCTAAAAGTATATGCACTGCCCTCTATGTTGCAATTTGCTATCTTCATCCAAATACTATGCTAAAAACTTTGTGGGCTACAGTTCGCCAAGGCAAAATCGAGTTACTGGAACCAGGAGAACTTCTTGAAGGTACAAAGGTTTTGGTGACACTTCTACCTGATGATGAAGCAGACTTCTGGCTACAAACAAGTCAGGTGTCTCTTGATACTATTTGGGATAACACCGAGGATGATATTTATGCCCAGCTACTCAAAAAATGACATCATCTTAGTTCGTTATCCTTTTTCGGATTTGTCGGGTTCAAAAGTAAGACCCGCAGTTGTCGTCAATCCACCCCATGAGTCTCAAGACATTTTCATTGTTCCGCTAACTAGCAAAACAACATCCCTACTTGTTGGCGAATTCATACTTTCTGATTGGACAAGAGCCGGATTGAATATTGAAACAGCAGTTAAACGAGGTTTATATACAGTACAGCAAAATTTAGTTGTTGCGATCGTTGGTAAGTTAACTACTCCCGACATCCAGCAATTAGAGCAGTCTTTGCGCGAATGGCTAGGTCTTTGATGCAGCGTGTGATATACATACGCAACTATATTTCGCCTACAGCATCATTTATACTCAGGAAACCAGTTTTCATCTAAAATTTGCTCTAAGGAGCCGATGATTGTAGCAGGGAATGTTTCGATGGGAAGTTGAGAGCGATCGCTTGCTTCTTTCCTAGCTTCTTGATAACATTCGTCAAATACTTCTAAAATGTATGGCTTCAAACTAGGACTATCTTCGAGTGTATCCTCAATTTTTCTACGAAATGTCCTAATTTCCCCTTTCCAATGTCCTTGATTTCGCTCACGTTCTATATCCCAATATGTGAGCTTCAGTAGATGTACAAAAAGTTGAATCAACAAACTTTTAACCCTGCGCTTCTCACTCCTCCCGATACTTTCTAATTCTTCCAGCAAGTTATCTAAATCCACAGATGAAAATTGACCAGCGCGGAGTTGATTGATGGTAGTTTTTAGCCAAAGATAGTAATCTTGTTCGTACAAAGTTTGTTTCGTCATAGTCTTTCATCTGGTGAGCGATCGCCAGCCAATATAGTTAAGATATCATGTCCGATTTAGAAACTTGGTTAGACCAGCAAAAAGATAATTAGGATTTTTGCTTTGTTAATTTACTCGATAAAAGAGCGATCGCACAATTCTACCCAGATCCGCAACATCTCCAAGGATACATCTGGCGAATTGTAGTAGGGGCGAACGGCTGTTCGCCCTTATGATATATTGACACAGCGCCAAATTTGAATGTAGGAAGTTAAACACCTGATTCGCCAGATGTATCCTCAAAGAAGTCGGGGATCTAATGTCTCACAAAGTATCATCAATTAAATTTCACTCCATGAACCGCCACACAACAGCCGAAATCGCCTACCTCAATCATTAGGCTATTATCTTATGCTATGACAATTGCAAAAATCAGAATTCTCTAGACATTTGGTGAAAATGACATAAGGGCGAACAACCGTTCGCCCCTACCAAGGCTTTCGGCGTAACGCATAATTGATTTCTGGAGATGTCTTCTGGTAACACAATCTGGCTCATCCAAAAAATGAAAAAAATTGATCGCGCACAGCGCTAGACAAAAAGAAGGAAAAAGAAAAAAGAGCAGAGTGCAAAAGGAAAAAAGTGTAAAGGGCTACAAAGTCCTGCTGCACACAAACACAACCCGAAAACCTACGCTGTAGTACCCGTCAACGCGCGAGATACTGCTGCGATTCGCCGAACGGCAATTCTTGGGAGAGTAAGTCCACGAACCACCGCGCAGCAGACGATAATTATTATTACTATCAACTAGCCAAGCACCACCATCTGTTGGCGATCCGTTATAATTTTTGTGCCACTCATCCTGACACCATTCCCATACGTTACCACACATATCAAATAAACCAAAGGGGTTGGCAGGAAAATTTCCCACATCCGTTGTTTGCCCTAAAGTCTCTCGATAATTAGCTACATCCATTGTGATAGTTTCGCCACAATAATATGGGGTAGTCGTTCCTGCACGACAAGCATATTCCCATTCTGCCTCACTGGGTAAGCGATAAATTTTCCCCGTCTTTTTAGATAATCTGGCACAAAATTCAATTGCATCATCCCAAGAAACCTTTTCAACAGGTCGATTTGCACCTTTAAAATGGGATGGATCAGGATTTAAATCAATCTGCACCTTCGGTAAAGCGGTAACAGCTTTCCATTGACTCTGGGTGACAGGAAACTTCCCCATAAAAAAGGGTTGAATCGTGACTGTGTGCTGTGGACTTTCAGAATTATTTCGTCCTGGCTCATTATCTGGGGAACCCATGAGAAATTTACCACCAGGAATTGCAACCATTTCCAGCACTACGCCATTATCTAAGTTTTCTGCAAAAAACTCAGCACGTCCCCGACTGCGGTTAATTTGATAGGTTGTTCCTATTCCCAAAAATCCTGCGCTGGCTTTCGTTACAGCAGTGGCGAATTCAAACTCAAAAGGCTGAGTGATAATTTGCACAGGTGACGGCGATTTGGGCGCAGACACAGGTGTGGATGATGGACTTGGCTGTGGTTTTTGAGGAAATACCCGTGCTTCTATCGCTGCAATATCCTCATTCCGTAAACCTAAATATTGCTGATATTCTTGTAAATCCTTTTGCGTCGCTTGATTAAATGGATATTGCTGCTGAACAGCATCAATCAACGCCTGTTCATACTCCCCTAACTTGCGCTGATACTCTCCATAAGGTTGTAGAACTTGTTGCTGAATTTCTCTCGCTTCATCCTCAGATAAACCCAACTCAATGCGCTTAGATTCCAGTATTTTCAACGCAAAGACAGAAAAATTACCCTCACCTTGTTGTGCGCGAATTTTCGCTTCTTGCAAGTATAATTCCTTGCCAGGATTAACAACAATTGTTGGTGCTATTGGCGTTGGTGTTAAAGCTGACAATACCTCTGTTGCTTTAGCATATCGTAAACTGAAGTGACGACGCACCATCTTAGTTAACACTTCAGCCAGCTGGTCACTAACTTGTGCTTGATTAAGCCAGATAATTTCACCAGTTAATGGGTCTTCTTGCAAGTCAAAGGGTGAAACTCCAGTCAAAGCTTGAATAATCGTCATCCCCAAAGCATAGACATCACTACCCAAACAAGGTTTACCATTCTTTTGCTCGTTGGGCATATAGCCGGAAGTACCGATGATGACGCTGGAATTTACTTCACCTTGAGTATTGACCATCAAAGTACCAAGTTCCTTCACCGCGCCAAAGTCAATCAGGAAAATCCTACCACCAGGCTGTCGGCGCATGAGATTTTGGGGTTTGATATCGCGGTGAATCACTCCTTGACTATGTACAAAAGACAAAACTTCTAGAACATCTTGCAACAACTTGGTTGCATAACCCTCACTCAACCGCTTACCAGGAGTGATTTCTTTACCCAAATCTTGTCCGGCGATAAATTCTTGAACTATGTAAAGATTTTGGTCTTCCCTAAAGTGTGCCAGTAATTGGGGAATTTGAGGATGTGTACCGAGCCTTTCCAGAATAGCGGCTTCTTTTTCAAAAAATTCCACAACGCGGGGATGGGACTGGTTAGGAAGCAGTTGCTTGACAACGCACAGAGGCTTACTAGGTTGCAAATTATCCCTAGCCAGAAATGTGACAGCAAAACCACCGCCGCCTAATTGCTGAATAATTTCATAGCGTCCAGCCAGTGTAGACAAGATGACTGTCAACTCCCAGAGGTCTGATAGATTTTAGTGTAATAGTTAGTGATGGAATGTGGCAAGAAATTCAGTAAAGCTCACGCAAAGACGCAAAGACGCAAAGGAAGATTCATCTGCTTTTATTAATCTGAAAAAATAAAAATCCTTGTAGCGACTGTCTTAAAAGTCAAGCCGTTAGCCACCGAAATAGCAAATGCGCTCGCCGAAATAGCAAATGCGCTCGCCGAAATAGCAAATGCGCTCGCCGAAATAGCAAATGTTCTCGCCGAAATAGCAAATGTTCTCGCCGAAATAGCAAATGTTCTCGCCGAAATAGCAATTGCTTTCTCGGAAATAGCAAATGCGCTCGCCGAAATAGCAAATGCGCTCGCCGAAATAGCAAATGCGCTCGCCGAAATAGCAAATGTTCTCGCCGAAATAGCAAATGTTCTCGCCGAAATAGCAAATGAGTGTTGCAAAAAAATTGTAGGCTGGGTTGAGACGCAAGCGAAACCCAACAAAATCGCGAACCATTTAGTTTATGAATAGGCTCTGAATGTTAAGGATACAAACCTCTAACACTCAACGCTTGCGCCACTCTCCCCACACCCAAGCTATAAGCCGCTAACCTCAGAGGAATTTGTCGCTGTTGTGATTGTGCAATCACCTGATGATAAGCTTGCACCATCAAATGTTCCATCTCCCTATTCACTCGTTCCTCATCCCAAAATAAATAAGAAAGTCCCTGTACCCACTCCAAATAACTCACCACCACACCACCAGCATTTGCCAAAATATCTGGTAGCACCGTCACACCCCGCGCTTCTAGTAACAGATTAGCCTCAAGTGTAACTGGGCCATTCGCAGCTTCGGCGATAATCTGCGCTTGGATCTGATTTGCGTTTTCTTGTGTAATCTGGTTCTCTAAAGCGGCTGGAATCAAGACATCACAGGGTAAGGTAAGTAAATCTGCGTTACTAATAGATGTTCCTTGGGGAAAACCGAAAATACTCCTGTGATTTGCAGCAGCGTAGGCTTTCAGAGCGGGAATATCCAGACCATCTGGGGAAAATATTCCTCCCGCACCCGTGGAGACAGCAATAATTTTCGCTCCCTTTTGGTGTAACAATTCTGCTGCTGCACTACCGACATTACCGAAGCCCTGGATTGCAACTCTCACCCCCGCAAGGGATTTACCTTGGGTCGCTAAAGCTTCACGGACAATAATCATTACACCGCGTCCTGTAGCCATTTCCCGTCCCCGTGAACCACCAATCGCCAGCGGTTTACCAGTCACAACTCCTGGGACAGCATGACCAACATTCACAGAATAAGTGTCCATCATCCACGCCATCTCACGGGCTGAAGTACCCATATCTGGTGCGGGAATATCTACCGCTGGGCCGATATCTTTAATCAACTCGCTGGTGTAACGTCTGGTAATCCGCTCTAATTCGCTGATGCTGTAGCGCTTAGGATCAATAGCAATACCCCCTTTCGCACCACCATAGGGGATACCCAACAACGCACATTTCCATGTCATTAACATGGCTAAAGCTGACACCTCCCGCAGCGTCACCGCTGGATGGTAACGTATTCCACCTTTGTAAGGGCCTAAAACATCAGAATGCTGTACTCTGTGTCCAGCCAACACCCGCACTTCCCCATTATCTAGCTTGACTGGGATAGAAACTGTGACGACCTTACGCGGATGACTGAGAATTTCTAAAATTCCTTGGTCTAATTTTAATTCTTTAGCTGCTGCTTCTAGATAGCTACAAGCTTGGTCAAATGGGCAAATGTAAGCTGGAGAGGGAGTTTCTTGAGCTAGCGTTGACATTGAAACCATAAAATTGTCTCCTAGTCGCGGTATCTTTGCGAACCGGATATATATCCTTAGCCTAGCCGCTTTTTGCTCAAAAGATGATATTTTGTAGTTTTTGTTACATTTTTATAGTTAAACTAAGGAGTTTTGGGATCGCCAACTGTTCGAGAAAACGCGATCATAACCTACTTACTCACGCCCTTCTAAGCTATTAGATTGCTTAAATTGTACTTCTACTGTTTCCGAGGAAATTAAAATTGCTACTCCCCAAGTGAAACTAATATACATATATTTTTTCCAGTCAAATGATTCTAGTTCATCTGTGCTAAAAAGATTTTCTACTTGGATGACTGGTTCAGGAAACTCTCCAATCATTTCATCAACGAATTGCATTTGGTTAAAACACACATTCTCTTCATGAAAGGGTGTATCTTGAATTCTTAAGAAGTTAACATTTCTAAAGATAATTTTAAAATCGGTCGTTACCAAGTTATTAACTTCTTCCATACCCCAACAGACAAAACCTTTGAATATTAATTCAAAAACTCTCTCTAGGGTATTAGAGTTATATCCCTGTAGTTTAAATTGATTGTGTAAATCAAAAGTTTGATTTGCTGTCTTAATGTTAATTACTTTGTCTATGGAAAAATTGAGGAGCTTCATAAAAATAATTACCTTGTCAGAGTGTCTTAAATCAAATCAATCATCAATGACGGCAATATAACTCTGTAGAACAGAGTATCAATTCCCCTAAGCGATGAGGGAGAAATCAGAAGCAATCAGAGAAGGGTTGCCTGTCAGGGTTGCAAAATGTCCACCTGCATCAAGTGCTGTTGCAAACCCAGAGCCACTACCGTTGGGATTGTAAAAAAGTTTACCGTTAGAGGAATTGTAAACGATAAAGGCGCCGCTCAGTGCAGCAGCAGCATCGCTGGTGACATGTGCAAATTCACCCGATACGCTAAAGCCTATACCCGAAACACTTCTTAAGGCAGTAAAGGTTCCTTTGGCTAGGCCAATCTTATCTCCTTCGCTCCGGCTAAAATCAGTAATAGTATCTATTCCTAGTTCTGAAGCTCGGAAATCAGTGAAAGGACGAAACCTAAACTGATCTTCCCCCGTCCCTCCTGTCAAGCTGTCATTGCCGTTGCCTCCGATGAGGACATCATTACCTTGACCACCCAGGAGAGAATCATTTCCGTTACCACCATCTAAAAAATCGTCGCCCGTATCTGAGTCAGGAGCGAGTGTGAAATTGCCGCCATACAATCTATCATCACCGTCGCCTCCAATAAGGTAGTCATCGTCTTGACCCCCAAAGAGAGTATCTTGACCAGAACCTCCCTCAAGACCATCTCTACCTTGTTCGCCAAAGAGAACATCATCTCCACCCGCTCCGAATAATCCATCGTCTCCAGCACGACCATAAATAAAATTGTTAGCTGAGTTTCCGCTAATCTCATTCGCCAACTCATTGCCAGTTCCATTTAGTCGCGCTGTCCCAGTTAGGAGTAATTTTTCCACATGAGCAGGTAAGGTATAGGTAATCGAAGAATAGACTGTATCAAGTTCTGGTCTAGCAAATTCAACGACCAAATCACCACTATTGTCAACAAAATAAGTGTCGTAGCCTGCACCCCCCCTCATTTCATCTTGTCCTGAACCACCATCAAGAATATCGTGTCCATTACCCCCATCTAGGTAATCGTTATCTCCTCCTCCAAATAGCCAATCATTTCCATCGAGTCCAAAAAGAAAGTTGGTAGCTGAGTTTCCGCTAATGTTATTTGCCAACTCATTGCCAGTTCCATTAATTCGCGCTGTCCCACGTAGCAATAAATTTTCCACATGAGCAGGTAAGGTATAGGTAATCGAAGAATAGACTGTATCATCAATTCCTTGTTCGGCAAATTCAACGACCAAATCACCACTATTGTCAACATAATAAGTGTCGTTGTCTGCACCTCCCCTCATATGATCTTGTCCTGAACCACCATTAAGAGTATCGTTTCCATTACCCCCATCTAAATAGTCGTTGTCTCCTTCTCCAAAAAGTAGATCATCATCATCGCCTCCATAAAGGAAGTCATCACCATTACGTCCAAACAGGGTATCATCCCCTTCGTAGCCGTAGAAAATATCTATGCCATCATTAATGCTAATAAAAATGATGTTTTGAGGATCTTGACCAACTTTATAGTCCGAGCCGGGAGTTCCATACCAGTAGTTAGGCATTGCTTTTTCCTCACGTTTAATGATTTTGAAGTTATTAGAGCTACTTCTTTTCGCTCTCAGTTTTAACAACAGATGAGACAAGCAAAATATTCCGAAATTTGCTCAAAAATTTTTATCTGAAATGAAAAAAGGCATCAAAGCCTGACTAATAAAACTTTTATCCCCATTCATTCCCATATGACTGCATAAAATCCCATACTCACATCTATATAGCAAGTGTTTTTAACCTGAAAAACACCATGTATTATAAGTAATACATTTTGATTACATAACGTGGGGGTTGAGATAATATACTTATGCAGTCAGAACCAGTAGCCAAATCACTTACAACTCTACTAATTGATGCCGAGCATCGTGAGCTAATTAGCAAGATTGCTCGCAAGTATACCAGAGGAAGTGCGGTATCTAGCGAGGATGCAGCACAAACTGCCATGATGAAAGTTTATGAAGCTGTGAAAATTGGGAAGTTTCATCACGGGGGAGTTGCAGAGTTTCAGCGTTGGGCTACGGTGGTAGCACGATATGAAATTATTAACTTTGTCAAAAAAGAATGTTTGCGTTATCATCACAGCCTAGATGCAACGATTGTTGGCACGGATTTATCTTGGGTAGAAACAATTCCTGATGAATCTGACTTGTGGGATAATGTCACCCGTGCAGATTTAATGATCAGGGCAAAACAAGCCATTATTGATCTAGATTCGCGTTATGGCGATCGCGGTTATCTGCAATTATGGCAACTAATGGTTGCAGGTAAAACCCAAACCCAACAAGCATCTGCATTGGGAATTAGTCAAGGGGAAGTTTCCAAGCGTTGGAAGGAATTAGTCGGACGTGTTGCGATGGAATTAGGGCTACTGGAACCTGAAGCTGTTAAACAAGCACAACAAAATACTCAACTCAAACATACTCGTAAACGTTCAAAAGCTATATGGTAAGGCTTTTATTAACTATTTCATAAAATTATTACTTGTTGGCATAGAATAATCTGCTCACTTGTTAATACAATTAACGATCGTGCTATCTTAGGCAATGTCAAACTATGCGTAAAAAATATGAAAAATCCAAATCTGCTAATATGGGAAAACCTTTACCATCACCGCAACCTGGGGAAATCTGGGAATTAAGCCGTAAGATACGATATTATGGGAAATTTTATCCAAATGAGGAACATCAACTCTACTCCAGCGAGGCTCAAAGCTTTTTACAAGGAAAAACTCCACCCCGCTATGTCATGATTGTCACTGAACCAGAAGCAGAGATTGTTTCTGTAATGGTATTGTCTGTGGAAACCAATTTCATTTCCAATGTTGATGTACTTATGTCGGCAGATATTTCTGGTTCAGCACAAGATTTATTAGCTGAAACCTGGCACATACAACCGATGCTTGTGGATAATTTATTGCAGCCAATTGGTAAGAGGTTATCTCGTGATATTTATGACAACTTACTAAGTTTAGGAGATTATTTTCATGGTTTAGTCAATCAGCAGTCAGAAACTAATTATCTGGAGCAATTGGGGTTAAGTTTAGGCACAAATGAAGTTTTTAAAAGTTCGGAAATCTTTCTCTTTCACCAACGAGAAGAAGCTTGGAGTGATATTTTAACAATACCAGTAGCAGCTTACTATACTTATCTTAAAGGTGTAGAACTGACCAGTCAAATTTTGACCGAGCAATTACAAATAGAGCAAGAGCTAGCAGAATTTGAGTTAAGTCAAAATAGATGTTGTGAACTGCAATCAAGGCAATTTTGAAACCACTTAATCTGCAACTAGAGGTGGTATCAAAACTACAATAAGTGTTTTGGTAACAAAAACGGACGTAGTGAATCCCTGAAAAAACTGACGAGGCTTTGGGCTTTCACGCCTTCTAGAGACGTTGTAGTGCAACGTCTCTACGTTTTAGCTTTCCAAGAAAGTGAAGATATCCAAATCAAGTGGGGGTAAACAGTTGAGTAGTGAAACTACCATGTAAACCGTAAGGAATATGATGTTTGAGATGCAACCTTGCAATTGCACCTTTGGTAAAGTCACTGGCGTCTAAAATCGCCACATCTGTGCGGTGATGGGCTGCATCATAAACCAAAGCTAGCACCCATCCGTCATCTTCTTGTTTGGCGTCGGGACGAGGAACGAAAACTGGTTCGCCAACGAAACCACGGGGTGCTCCACTCCAAAGCTGTCTTTCCCCAGACTCTAAATCAATTTTGAGAATTGCTTGTAAGGGAGCATTACCGCTTTCTGCGTGAGCTGCGCCGATATATGCATAACGATAGGGACGCCCGACGTTTTCTGGATGGATGCTGGGGAATTCACAACAGCGACTTTCAATTAACTCCCGCGTCACTGTTTGGTTTTGCAGATGGAGATGAAAGCGCCAAAGTTGACCCGGTGCGATCGCTTCAAAATCAACTTGTCGAAAATCGCTTTCTGGTGCTACTTCTGGTAAAGATTCATAGCAAATTGAATCAATAAAAATGTCACCATTTTTCTCAAAAGCATTTGCATGGTGAAAGACAAAACCTGACTGCGTTTCTAAAATTTGAACTGGTGTTTTCTCAGTTTGGGAACTCCGAGGAATAACTATAATGCGCGTTGGTTGCTTTGGTTGAAATTTGATACATTCTCCTGCGCTCCGCAGTCCCAAAGCGAAAGGTATGGGATTGAAAATCACAGGATTTTGAAAAAATATGCAGTAGTTGGGTGTAATAACAAAATCGTGAATAAAACAGAAGCCTGGAACACTATGAGCATGTTTCCTCACAATTTCACCCGCTGGGTTTAGTTCAAAAATTGTAATTGTGGTGGAAATTCCCGGCTTAATTGAGAAGTTGACTAAACAAGGCGAGCCGTCATCTTGGTGACAACTGGGGTCTAAACGAGGATGGGCACTAAAAGCTTCACCTACTGATAACACGCCATTGAAATATTCTTTTCCTAGGGTTTCTAATGTTACAGGATCAAGGCGATGTGGTTCTGTAGCTTCCCACAATGCCAAGAGTTTATTACCCCAATAAATAACGTTAGTATTGGCAATATTTTTGAGTTTGAAATCAAAAATATTAGCTAACCAACCACCGGGTTTTTGTGTACCAAATACTCCCCGATACAAAATTTTTCCGGCTTTTTGTTCTTCGATATAACCACTAGTGCGGACAAAACGGTTACGAAAATGAGCACGACCATCAGCAAAGGTAATTTTGCTAATCATGCCATCACCATCAAAGGGATGATGAATACGTTGTCCATTAATATCTAATAAACCGGGGCCGTTTCTGAATAGTGTACCTCGGAGTTCAGCAGGAATTTTCCCCTCGATATCATCAATTGAATAATCAAATTCTTGGGGTAGAGATTCATATCCTCTTTGCCAGTCAGCGCGACTGTAGGATTTTTGTGTAGCCGTGATTTCGGGAATCTGATAACTTTGCATAAATTGTAGATTTTGTGATAATCTCGCACCAAAAATGGTTAGCTGGGAAAATTTGGGTCTGGTTAATTGCTACTAACTTGGGGTCTGCTAGTGTCAATTTCGGGAATCAAATCAGGTAACAATATTTGTTCTTCATTCTGAACTAATGCAGATGTTTCGCTATCTGGTAGCCAGTGGAGAAATGGTAATGGTAATAGTGTAGTGAGGTTATTAATTGTCACTAATAACCAAAGTAAATCAAAGTTATTTTCCGTAATCCCTAACCAATAAGTGATGACGGCTCCTGATTGATGAGACACTATGCCTGCTAGGTTAAATATTGACATCAAGAAAGCAAAAAATGTCGCTTCTACTCCTGGGGGACAAAGTTTCACTGCTAACACTAAGACTGGCATGAAAGCAATTTTTCCCATCACAGTGAGAATGAGACTATCACCCAAACTAAACCATTGATCATCTATACCCAAGGCACGGTTAGCGTGAGTCACCAAAAGCAGACTTGTCATTCCTAAAGTTGCTGACAGCACTGTACTCCAACCAAAGATGGCGCGGAAAGGAACGCTTTTGAGAAAACGCTGAAAAATCCAAACTCCGAATATGGAAGCAATACTTGTAACTAAGTTCACTCGCCCTAAAAATTCTGGTTGAAAATGCAGTTCGTTTGTAATGAAGAAAAAGAAGGGCGATTCTGATTGCGGCGTTGCTTGCCAAATGAAAATAAATGCTGTGGGTAGCCAGATGGATTTTTGAGTGAATGCTTGGCGTAGCTGTCCGACTTGATGCTTAATTGTAGATAATCTATCGTGATTTGTGTCTTGGCTATCGCGATTTATTGGGGATTCGGCAATTAACCAAGCGGCTGCTGATACTAAAAGGGGAAATGAGGCGGTAATCAACAGTACTGTACGGGTGGTGAAATGCTCTAATAGCAAACCACCAAAGTAAGCTGTGATTAACCCGCCAACGGCAGAAGCACCCCAGCATAAGGATTGTAAGGAACCTGCATCTGCTTGTGATTCATCTCTGGCCCTTTCTACAACCAGTGAGTCAACTATGACGTCACTGACGGCGACAGAGAAACCACTCAGAGCGATCGCTACACCTGCTCCCCAGCTACTATGAACTATGGTTGCCAAACTTGACCAAGCAATAGTTCCCAAAATACCCGATATCACTAAATATGGACGCCTGCGATAGCCAAATATCGGCACGCCATCGGAGATGAAGCCATACACTGGCTTGATCACCCACGGGAGGATAACTAATCCCAACAGCGCAGCTACTTGTGTCGGGCTAAGATGCAGTTCATCTTTGAGGAAAAAGCTGACAGCAAGGCGCGCTAAACCTAGAATTCCTTGCACGAAGTAGACGCTAAGAATGGCAATTAGCTCGGCATTTGGTTCATGTCCTAAGAAAATTTTGGTTTTTATTGAGTCTTTTACTTTGGACAATCCAGAGGAGTCAATTAGCATTCGATAAATATTTTTTAAGTTTTATCTACTTCCTTATGATATCTATATTATTTGATGAAGGCGGCAGAAGTGGCTCACGCTCGATTTAATGTCCCATTTCCCAAAGCCATGACTGTATTCTGTCCACCAAAGCCGAAGCTGAAGCACAGCACCCGCTTAACTTGGGTTCGCCGTGGAGCGATCGCTAAATCTAAATCAAATTCTGGTTGCTGGCAGCCTACACATGGTGGTAATATCTGATGCTGCAAGGCCATGAGTGCAAAAGCTACACCCAAGGCTCCTGATGCGCCTATGGTGTGACCGGTGGCTCCTTTGGTTGAACTAACTGGGACTTTTTCGGGAAACAAATACTGAATAATCATGCTTTCTATACGGTCATTTAATTGTGTGGCGGTGCCGTGTGCATGAATGTAATCAATATCAGCAGGTTGTAGGTGGCTACGTTCTAAACATTGTTTGATGGCAGCGATCGCACTTTTACCTCCTGGCTCTAAAGCATTACCATGATAAGCATCATTTGTCAAGCCAAAACCGAGAATTTCACCGTAAACTTTTGCTTGACGCTTGGTTGCTAACTCTGCTGATTCTAGGACAAACACAGCCGCACCTTCACCCAAAACTAAACCTTCCCGACGCGCATCAAAGGGATAGGCGCCAGTTTTCGCCAAAGCGCCCATCTGCTGAAACCCTGTCAAAGTCAATGGTGTGATTGGTGCTTCCACAGCGCCAACAAGGACTCGCTCACATTGTCCAGTTTGCATCAGCATCACCGCTTGGGCGATCGCCCAGATTCCTGTAGCACAAGCCGCCATTGGCGCTAAAACGATTCCTGTCGCCCCGATTTGTCTCGCAGCGGCGATCGCATTCATATGCGGTAAGGTATCTAACCAATTTTCTAGCCTCATCTCCTCCCGATAGAAAGGAAAATCGCTCCCATACATTTGTCTTGCGAAGATTTCCCAGGATGCTTGATGAGAGCGACTCGATCCCAAAACTACAGCGCAATCAGGTAAAGGTGAGACTAAACCAGCATCTTTTAACGCAGCAGCAACAACCAAATGAGTCAGACTTGTTAACTCGGTTGGTCGTTGAGCAATCAAACCTAAAGGAAGTGGTGGGAGTTCTGGAAACGGTTGATGTAATTGAATTCCTGATTTACCCGCCAGCAGTCGTTGCCAACTATCCTCTAAATTGTCCCCTAAACAGGAAACTAAACCGATGCCAGTGACAAAAATTTTTACCAATTTCAGATGGGGATGAGAAGTTAGGGGTTAGGGGCTAGGGAATTAATGAGGATATATCTCCCTTCAAGTTTGTCGGTCGCTTGACTGCGGGGAACCCGCCCACAGTGCTAGACTCACCATCATCCCATCACCCCATCTTCTTATTAACCCGGAACTTTCAAGTTTTCTGCACCTTGGGTAACTTTAGCAGAATCAATGCGATCGCCTTGTTGAATCTTGTTGACCACATCGAAGCCTTGAGTAACTTTCCCAAATACCGCATAGTTACCATCTAAAAAGCCTAGATCGGCTAAGGCAAAATAAAATTGGGAAGATGCTGAGTTTGGTTGTTGCGATCGCGCCATAGCCACCGCGCCAAGTTTATGCGTCAAAACAGGTGTTTCTGTAATTGTCTTACCATAAACTGGTTCTTTTGCACCTGTTGGTTTAATTTCTAAGGGTATAGTGCGCTCATTCCCTGTTTTTGAATCAATGTAACCGCCTGTTCCTAGTCTATTGGCGGGGAATTTTGGATCTTTACCTTGTGGATCGCCCCCCTGAACCACAAAGGGTTGGGGTTCCCGCACAACTCGATGGAAAACTAACCCATCATAAACGCCTTTTTGGACTAAATCTACGAAATTACCGGCTGTAATTGGGGCATTAGTGCCGTCTACTTCAATAGTAATCGGCGAGCCTTTAACCGTGACTACCACAGTAGCCTTACCTTCAAGCCGTGGTAAATCTTTCATTCCAGGAATACTCTCACTAGTAGTTTCTGACACAGTTGTTGCTTCAGTGGTTGTCGTGCTACTCGTCTGAGTTGCTGTGGAAGTAGCTGTCGAGGTTGGAGACGAAGCTGACGAAGTATCCTTCGGTGTTGAACATCCCCCCAACATCAAAGCACCAACAATCAAAAGAGCAACCAAAAATTGTGGAAATTTTAACCGCATTACCAATTACTGACTCAACCACAGTATCTTATCTTTATCAGGTAAATTAATCATCAATATCCTGAAAGATCCGGGCTATGTGGAGTCAGAAACTAACTTAATTTTTGGGCAATTTGCCGAGAGACGAAATTCATCTCCACCATAGCGCTCAGGTAGACAATCCGGAAGCCAAGAAATTGCATGTGTAGTTATGTGTGTTCCACAAAATACCAAAAATCCCCATAGCCAAAGCAAAACAGAACTCATCAGTGCATAAAATCACAGCACCCAAATGTATATATTCATAGGGATTTGAATCAAACAAGCCTAGTTACAGGAGCACAATCATGACAACCTTAATGCCAATCCGGTTACACAACAACCTACTCCATCCAGTCCGCGAATGGTTAGAAGGAATAGAAATTCATAACCGCAAACTAGCTCATTTCTTGTGCAAAGCCATCCCCGCTCAATGTCCATTTGAGCGCGACATTCAATTATTTGGTCGCAAACTGTTTCATATTCCACCGATGTGTAAGTTAAATCCTCTCTACGAACAAGTAGTGAGTCTGCGGTTTAGAGCACTCTGTTTTCTTGCTGATCAATGCGGTGAAGATGTCACAGTTTATTGCTGAAATTAAGTAGGATAGTGATGCAACAGGCATCAGCAGCCGCAGACTTACGGTTGTTACGTACCTTGGTCTATACTAAGCTAACGTAGAACTAATTAGATGTCTGGCTATGTAGTAGCGAGAACCTCTCTAAACTTTTCCCCGTCTGTGTATCTGCTTACCATATCCGGCTGAAATCACCAAAATTATCTATGACGCACATCTTACTGGTTGAAGATGAAGTCAAACTGGCACGATTCGTAGAATTGGAACTGAATTACGAAGGTTATCAAGTTAGCATCGCCTACGACGGCTTAACTGCACTCACCGCAGCGCGGGAGTTACACCCAGATTTAGTAATTTTAGATTGGATGTTGCCTGGTTTATCAGGATTGGAAATTTGCCGTCGCCTGCGAAGTACTGGTGACAAAGTGCCCATAATTTTATTAACCGCCAAAGATGAAGTGAGCGATCGCGTCGCGGGCTTAGATGCTGGCGCTGATGATTATGTAGTTAAACCCTTCAGCGTCGAAGAACTATTAGCTAGAGTCCGCGCTCACTTACGAAGAAACCAGGAAGCAGACGCCGCAGACATTTTAGAATTTGAAGACTTGAGTTTAAATCGGCGCACACGGGAAGTATTTCGGGGTCAGCGGTTAATTGAGTTAACTGCTAAAGAATTTGATCTACTCGATTACTTACTCGCCCATCCACGACAGGTAATTACACGCGATCGCATTTTAGAAGAAGTCTGGGGTTACGACTTCATGGGCGATTCCAACATTATTGAAGTATACATTCGCTATTTGCGTCTCAAGCTCGAAGCCAACAAAGAAAAGCGCCTACTGCAAACTGTACGCGGTGTCGGCTACGTTCTACGGGATTAAACTAAGACTAGCGCTGTCCACTCAAATTTGCCAATTGCGTTGTCGAGTTTGGGTGGATTGCGCTCTCAGCAAAAACTCATTTAGTCGATATTTCACCGTACTAACATACACAAAATCAACTGTTTTTCAACTTTCAACTAGTTATTTATGACTTACTTAGAGACAGCGGCGCAATTCTACCACGACGTAGCACAAACACCCCAAATAGGGCTATGTTGCGTGCAAAGCACACTCCTGCAACTACCAGGGCTAAAAATTCCTCTACCAATGCAAGAAATGAACTATGGTTGCGGTACTACAGTTCATCCCGCCGAATTAGCCAACCAACCCACCGTTTTGTATGTTGGCGTTGGTGGTGGTTTAGAAGCTTTACAATTCGCTTATTTTTCTCGCCGTCCAGGTGCAGTCATTGCTATTGAACCAGTCGCAGCTATGCGAGAAGCCGCTACACGTAACTTAGAAATTGCGGCTCAAGAAAATTCCTGGTTTGATACCAGTTTTGTGAAAATCTGCGAGGGTGATGCTTTTAGCTTACCCATTGCCGATGCTTCCGTGGATGTCGTTGCTCAAAATTGCCTCTTCAACATCTTTGAACCAGAAGATTTAACCCGCGCTTTAAAAGAAGCATTTCGTGCCTTAAAATTAGGTGGACGCTTGCAGATGAGTGATCCTATTGCTACTCGTTCGATTCCACCACATTTACAACAAGATGAGAGACTACGCGCCATGTGTTTATCAGGCGCTCTCACCTACGAAGAATATATTCAACTAATCATTAATGCTGGCTTTGGTCAAGTTGAAATTCGTGCTCGCCGCCCCTATCGTCTATTAGATACTGCAACATACAACCTCGATACAAATTTACTGCTAGAAAGCCTTGATTCTGTTTCTTTTAAAGTAGCGATTCCTGAAGATGGCGCTTGTGTTTTTACTGGAAAAACAGCAATTTATGCTGGTACAGAAACGTTTTTTGATGATCGTGCTGGACACATATTACAGCCTGGTATTCCTGCTGCAGTCTGTGACAAAACTGCTGCCAAACTTGCAGCTTCGATGCCAAATGAAATTATCATTACTGATTCAACCTGGAATTATGATGGCGGTGGTTGCTGTTAAAATAAATGCTGCATTCTTACTCACTAAGAAGTAAATGACTACACCACTTAATCAAGTTGATATTCAAGTAACGCCGTTCAAACACAAACTCAGCGACCCTTTAATTAAAAAGCCTATCACTGTTCTACAAATTAATCTGGGCAAACGCTGTAACCTCGCTTGCACACACTGTCATGTCGAAGCTAGCCCAAAACGGACAGAAGAACTTTCCTCAGAAATTTGTCAACAATTGATTGAGTTAATTCATAAATTTCCCCAAATTAAAATTGTAGATTTAACAGGCGGTGCACCAGAAATTAATTATGGATTTAAGCCATTAGTAGCAGCCGCCAAAACAACAGGTAAACAAGTAATTGTCAGGTCTAATTTGACCATTTATTTTGCCGACGGATTTGGTGATCTACCAGATTTTTTGGCGGAAAATCAAGTGAGAATTGTCGCTTCTCTTCCCTGCTATCTAGCCGATAATGTTGATAGAATGCGTGGCTCTGGTGTTTTTAATGATTCCGTCAAAGCTTTGCAGTGGCTTAATCAACTCGGTTATGGGCAAAACCCAGATTTAGTCTTGGATTTAGTATTTAATCCGCAATTACCCACAACGGAAAAATTTTCTTTATCTCCCGAACAAACCAGCCTAGAAAGGGACTATAAAATGTTCTTGAAAGAGCATTTTAATATCGTCTTCAATCATCTATTCACCATTATTAACCTGCCAGTTGGCAGAACTAAAATGCATTTAGAAAAGAAAAAAACATACACTAAATATTTGCATTTTTTAGAAGCAAACTTTAACAGCGATACAGTCGAACATTTAATGTGCCTTGATCAACTCTCAGTTGACTATTTGGGCAATATCTACGATTGTGACTTCAATCAAATGATGAATCTACCTGCAAGAAATTGTCATGGTGAGGTTTTGACAATTAATCAACTGCTTGCATCGGGTAATTTAGACTTAATTACAGAAATACAAACCGCTGCTTACTGCTATGGTTGCACTGCTGGGTGTGGTTCTAGTTGCGGCGGCACTCTGCTATAGAGCCTATTTTAATTACATCTGCCAAAAAATAATCTTTTGTTACACTCGCAAGGTTGTAAGTATATGATGGTATCAGTTAAGTCTCCTCACACCACATCAAAAAGCCGTGAACTCTACTAAGTTTTCACGGTCTTTATTTTTTAGAGCAATAGCTGACGCATATTAGATTGAAACGGCTATTGACTCATCCAAACTTTGTATACATTCATTAACATTTTCTGATAGTGGCTAATCAGACAATGTTTTTAATCCACAAAATCTCAATACCCGGCGATCGCATTTTCCGCAACGTCCCCAAATGTCCTTGTGCTCAGGTCTTGACTTGATTGCTCAACCCTTTGCTCAGTGGCTATTTAGCGAAAATATGATTTTTTTTTCGCCAACCCCTTTACAAATTGAAATAATGCCTATAATGTTGAGTACAGGTAAGCAAATTTGCTCACCGCATTATAATAACATCAAGCACTCATAAAACAATGACAACAACCTTACAACAGCGCTCAAGCGCTAACGTATGGGGCAAGTTTTGCGAGTGGATCACCAGCACCGAAAACCGCATTTATGTAGGTTGGTTCGGCGTACTCATGATCCCCACCTTGCTAGCTGCCACAGTATGCTTCACCATCGCCTTCATCGCTGCACCCCCAGTAGACATCGATGGTATTCGTGAACCAGTAGCAGGTTCATTGATCTACGGAAACAACATCATCTCCGGCGCAGTAGTGCCTTCCTCCAACGCCATCGGCTTGCACTTCTATCCAATATGGGAAGCAGCATCCTTAGATGAGTGGTTGTACAACGGTGGTCCTTACCAATTGGTAGTATTCCACTTCTTGATCGGATGTGCTTGCTACCTAGGCCGTCAGTGGGAATTATCCTACCGCTTAGGAATGCGTCCTTGGATCTGCGTAGCATACTCAGCACCTTTGGCGTCAGCAGCAGCAGTATTCTTGATCTACCCAATTGGTCAAGGATCATTCTCTGACGGTATGCCTTTGGGTATCTCCGGCACATTCAACTTCATGATCGTGTTCCAAGCAGAGCACAACATCTTGATGCACCCCTTCCACATGTTGGGAGTAGCAGGTGTATTCGGCGGTTCATTGTTCTCGGCAATGCACGGAAGTTTGGTAACATCTTCCTTAGTTCGTGAAACCACCGAAACCGAATCATTGAACTACGGTTACAAGTTCGGACAAGAAGAAGAAACCTACAACATCGTTGCAGCCCACGGCTACTTCGGTCGTTTGATATTCCAATACGCTTCATTCAACAACAGCCGTTCACTGCACTTCTTGCTAGCAGCATGGCCAGTAGTTGGTATTTGGTTCACAGCATTGGGCGTCAGCACAATGGCGTTCAACTTGAACGGATTCAACTTCAACCAATCAGTCATCGACTCACAAGGTCGTGTCATCAGTACCTGGGCTGACGTGATCAACCGCGCTAACTTGGGTATGGAAGTAATGCACGAGCGCAACGCTCACAACTTCCCTCTAGACTTGGCTGCTGGTGATGTAGCGCCTGTTGCTATCAGCGCTCCTGCTATCAACGGTTAATTCTCCACTCAGTTTTAGCTGAATAAAAAGCGCCCCCCGGTTTCCGAGGGGCGCTTTTTTGGCGCTACTGAATTTGAATATGAAATTCAAAATCTCTGCGCGCCGCTCCTGTTGCTTGCTATATCTTTAATCATTGGAGTTCAGGTAGAATACATAAGCCTAATACTTTTCCTCAAGATCATGGGTAACACTTTTGGGCATCTATTTCGCGTTACTACTTTTGGCGAGTCTCACGGGGGTGGTGTGGGAGTTGTCATTGATGGCTGTCCTCCACAACTAGAAATTTCTCAACAAGAAATACAGTACGAGTTAGACAGACGACGCCCAGGACAAAGTAAAATTACGACGCCTCGTAAAGAAGCAGATACTTGTGAGATATTATCTGGAATATTCGAGGGTAAAACTTTGGGTACGCCCATAGCAATTTTGGTACGAAACCAAGACACTCGCCCCCAAGATTATGATGAGATGGCACAAAAGTATCGCCCTTCCCACGCTGACGCGACCTATGATGCCAAATATGGTATTCGTAACTGGCAAGGTGGGGGCAGGTCATCGGCACGTGAGACAATTGGGAGAGTTGCAGCTGGTGCGATCGCTAAAAAAATTCTTCGTCAAATCGCCAATGTTGAAATCATCGGCTATGTCAAGCGGATCAAAGAATTAGAAGGATTAGTTGACCCCAACACTGTCACCTTAGAACAGGTGGAAAGCAACATTGTCCGCTGTCCTGATGCAGAAATCAGCGATCGCATGATTGAATTAATAGAACAAACTGGTAGAAAAGGTGATTCTATCGGTGGTGTAGTGGAATGCGTAGCACGAAACGTACCTAAAGGTTTAGGGGAGCCAGTATTTGATAAATTAGAAGCAGATATTGCCAAAGCTGTGATGTCTCTCCCAGCTAGTAAAGGGTTTGAAATTGGCTCTGGTTTTGCGGGGACTTTGCTAACAGGAATTGAACATAACGACGAATTTTATCTAGATGAAAATGGAGAAATCCGCACCGTAACCAACCGTTCTGGTGGGATTCAAGGAGGAATTTCTAACGGTGAAAATATCATTTTACGAGTTGCATTTAAACCCACAGCTACCATTAGAAAAGAGCAGAAAACTGTGACTCGTGAAGGCGAAGAAACAGTATTAGCTGCCAAAGGACGCCATGATCCTTGTGTATTACCCCGCGCTGTGCCGATGGTAGAGGCGATGATAGCTTTGGTGCTGTGCGACCATTTGTTACGCCATCATGGGCAATGTCGGGTGTTGTAGGATATCTAGTACAGCGTTGCATTCAAAAGAAGGGCGATCGTTGATGAGTAAGGCAACGAGCTACAACCGAGACTTTCTGTTTTGGACACAACAACAAGCCGAGTACTTAAAGAAAGGATATTGGGCTGATTTAGACATCCAAAACTTAGTAGAAGAACTAGAAGCTTTGGGGCGCAGCGAACAGAAAGAACTCGGTAGCTACTGACAGGTGCTATTAATGCATTTGCTCAAATACCAGTATCAACCTGAACGCAAAACCAAAAACTGGGATAATACCATCTCCAACTGTCGAGATAAAATTCAAGATTGTCTAGAAGATACTCCTAGTTTGCAACGTTTTCTTGAAGATCCAGTGTGGATACAAAAATATTACCGCCGCGCTTGTCGAGACGCAGTTAAAGAAACACAAAAATCTATAGAAACTTTTCCTGTTGAATGTCCTTTTTTAATTGAACAGATAATTGACCCAAGCTTCCAATTAATCAGAAGTCAAAATTATGAACATTCAACTTTAAGTTGAAGATGGGTATGTTTCCTAGTAGTCATCAAATATTTGTGATTCAATGCGGAAACTTGAAACAAAATAATTTATTGTTTATAATTAATCTAAAAAATAGGTATATCACTTATTAATAGATTCAGTTTTTTCTTGGAAAAACAGTGCAAATTAGGTGTAAAATTATTCACTTAATCAAGAAAAAGTTAATGGACTAATCAAAAAATAATCTAATAATGGATTTTATAACAATTCTCGGATTAACTGCTGCCACAATCACCACAATTTCTTTTTTGCCACAAATGATTAAAACTTGGCGAAGGAAATCAGCAAAAGATGTTTCTCTCGTCACGCTGATTACATTTATAATTGGGATTTTTTTGTGGTTAATTTATGGAATTTTTCTACAATCTTTACCGATTATTCTGGCAAATGGCGTGACATTAGTTTTTAACTTGATAATCCTATGGCTTAAAATTAAATATAGATAACCTTGTCTCAAACAAACACCTGTGACATCCTCTCTCTTCGGCTCTGAACGCCTCTTATTTACCCCCACTACCCCCAACACCGACGCCATACCAGTGATTTTTGCCTTTCCGAATGAGTACAGCGTGGGTATTACGAGCCTTGGCTATCAGGTGGTATGGGCGACTTTAGCAATGCGTGATGATGTGCAGGTGAGCCGCTTATTTACTGATATTCATGAACAACTACCAAGAAGACCGGAAATTGTCGGATTTTCAATTTCTTGGGAATTGGATTATGTGAATATTTTAAATTTGCTGGAATTTTTGGAAATTCCTATTAGATCCACTGCTCGTCATGATCATCATCCGATAATTTTTGGTGGCGGCCCTGTTCTCACTGCTAATCCTGAACCTTTCGCTGATTTTTTTGATGTGATTCTTTTAGGTGACGGAGAAAATTTGCTGGGAGATTTTATTAATTGTTATCAAGAAGTCAGGAAAGCTTCTAGAGAAACTCAACTTAAAACACTTGCAAAAGTACCAGGAATTTATGTTCCTAGTTTGTATGAGGTGGAATATCACACTACAGATGGTGAGGTCAAATCTATTAAACCGATTGACTCAGAAATTCCGGCAATAGTGCAAAAGCAAACTTATCGAGGAAATACTCTATCTGCTTCTACGGTAGTCACAGACAAAGCTGCTTGGGAAAATATTTATATGGTGGAGGTGGTGAGAAGCTGTCCGGAAATGTGTCGCTTTTGTTTGGCGAGTTATCTCACCTTACCTTTTAGAACCGCGAGTTTACAAGGTTCATTAATTCCAGCTATTGAAAGAGGTTTACAAGTTACAAAACGACTGGGTTTATTGGGTGCTTCTGTAACTCAACATCCAGAATTTACCACGTTATTAGATTATATTAGTCAACCAAAGTATGATGATGTCCGTTTAAGTATTGCTTCAGTCAGAACCAATACGGTAACAATGCAGTTAGCAGAAACTTTGGCAAAACGAGACACGCGATCGCTTACCATTGCTGTAGAAAGTGGCTCAGAAAAATTAAGGCAAATCGTCAACAAAAAACTCAACAACGATGAAATCATCCAAGCAGCAATCAACGCCAAAGCTGGCGGCTTGTCAAGCTTGAAACTCTACGGGATGGTGGGGATTCCCGGTGAAGAACCAGAAGATTTAGATCAAACTGTGGCAATGATGCGTAGTATAAAAAAAGCAGTTCCAGGATTGCGATTAACACTAGGATGCAGTACTTTTGTACCCAAAGCACACACGCCGTTTCAGTGGTTTGGGGTAAATCGCCAATCGGAAAAGCGGTTGCAGATGTTACAAAAACAGCTAAAACCCCAGGGCATAGAGTTTCGCCCCGAAAGCTATAACTGGTCTATTATACAGGCTTTATTGTCCAGAGGCGATCGCCGACTCTCTCATTTGCTTGAACTTACCCGCGACTTTGGCGACTCTCTGGGTAGCTATAAACGGGCTTTCAAACAACTCAAAGCACAAATTCCCGACTTAGATTTTTACGTCCACACCAACTGGTCAACAGAGCAAATACTACCTTGGAGCCACTTGCAAGGGCCGCTACCACAGTCTACACTACTGAAGCACTTAGCTGATGCTACCAGTCATTTCGACTCTCCCCTGAAGCAACTCCAGCCATTGAATTCTTAGCTTAAAACTTGATGCAAAACACATCTGAATATTACTGCGCCTATTGCGGTGAACCAAACTTAACTTTTATTGATTTAAGTGCAGGAGGACAGCAATCCTATGTAGAAGATTGTCAAGTATGCTGTCACCCAAATGTTCTCTACGTCCGGGTCGATGAAGAGACCCTAGAAATAGAAATTGATACCGAATACGCAGGCTAAGGTAAGTTTTTCTGATAGTTTTTTCCATGCTGCACTTTAAACATTCCTCAATCATTAACGCGCCGCCAGAAGTAGTTTGGAAATTTCACGAAAGACCAGACATACTACAGCTGCTGACTCCACCTTGGCAACCTGTGCAAGTAATCCGCCGTGAGGGAGGACTCGAACCAGGTGCAATTACAGAATTCCGCCTGTTTCTCGGCCCATTATCATTGACTTGGTTAGCGCGTCATACCCAATACGAACGATATCGCCTATTCACCGATGAACAAATATCCGGGCCTTTTGAATCTTGGGTACATAGACATGAATTTGAGTCACAAAATGGTAAAACCAATTTAACGGACAACATTTCCTTTTCCATACCTGGTGGAGATGGCGTCGAATTTTTTAGCGGTTGGTTAGTGCAAGCCCAACTAGAAGCGATGTTCCGCTACCGTCATTTCGTGACTAAACGAGAGTGCGAATCATCACCCTAAAATTATTCACTTGTCCTGATTTTGCAGTGCTTGGCGAGACAACCACTTTGTTAAACCAGGAAACAAACGATAAAGGGCTTGAGAGAAATTTGCTGAACAAACAGTTACTTCTGACTTTTGATTCTTGACAGCATCCCAAATCGCATTTGCCACATCTTCAGGCTTTTCGACTACAGGATTTTTCAGGATAGTGTTGAGTTGTTCGCGGCGGGTTTGCAAATCCGCCTCATCTTTACCACGAAAAACTGCCCTTTCCATGAAGCTACTCTTAATCAAATTTGGATAAATTCCACAGACATGAATACCTTTCGGCTTGAGTTCAGTCTGTAGCGCTTCAGTCAAACCTGTGACAGCAAACTTACTAGTACAATAAGGGACTAAGTAAGGGGTAGGGACTTTACCGCCAATGGAACTAACATTAACGATGGTGCCGCTTCCTCTTTGGAGAAAATGAGGCAAAATAGCATTAATCGTGTGGATATATCCCCACAAGTTCGTGTCTATGACATCATGCCAATCGCTGAGAGAGAAATTCTCAACAGGGCCTGATGCAAATATACCTGCATTGTTAATCAGCAGATCGATATAGTTATATTGTTCCCAAGCTTTTTGTGTCATGGTTTGCACTTGGGACGGGTCTTTGACATCACAAGCAAAAGTCAGTGGTGTTTTTAATCCTAAGCTTTGTATCTGCTGGGCTAAAGCCTCTAAGTTATTAGCTTGACGGGCTACAAGTATCAAGTCATATCCTTGTTGAGCAAATAAAAGAGCCGTTGCTTTCCCAATACCTTGAGATGCACCTGTAATTATTGCTGTTGGAGCCATACTCTCAGTTGAATCAACGATGATTTACTGTTTCCTACTTTGACTGACAATATTCACACAACCTTCTGACTATCGTTAGATTTTGTGGTATGAAATTTTCTCTATTGGCGGAGTGTTGAGCAAAACTCCGCCTTTACTCAAACTTTTCTCAGTGTGCATCTGTAGTTTGTGATTTTTTAACTCTGACTTTTGCAAGAAGTATGTCAAGCGCATTAATTGTAAGCTTTGGTTATTTACAAGGCATATTAGCCATGACTATGTTCTCAATTAATACTTGGATATCTGTAAAATTACTGCCGTCACCGCTGCTTTTAATCAAATCTATTTTGGGAAAGGTGACTGTTTGTGTAATACTATGTAAAGTATCTTAATATTTATTTATAAATATTGCATAACTTTTGTACTCGTTAGTACAAAAGGCCTCGCTACTAGAGTTATTGCTTACTAGTTAGCGTACTTTTCTATGGCTATATTTTGATAATTTTTACCTATATTTTAGGAGGAGTAAAAGAGTGATCGAATTAGAAAAAACATTTAGTGATCAGTTACAAATTACCTCTATTGTGAAATTGAAATCTCTCTTTGGTGGAATTTTCCTTGCCATTAGCATCATTAGTATCTGGTCTTTTAGTTTAGTGTTCTTACTTGCAATCGATATTGCTAATATCAAATTTTTGTTTTTATTGCCTATGATACTTTGGCAGACATTTTTATACACAGGATTATTTATTACAGCCCACGATGCTATGCATGGAGTGGTGTTTAGGCAAAACTCTAAAATTAACCATTTTATTGGCTCATTATGTTTATCCCTTTATGGACTTTTACCATATAAAAAATTGCTGAAAAAACATTGGTTGCATCACCACCACCCAGCTAGTGAAATAGATCCGGATTTTCATGATGGTAAACACCAAAATTTCTTTGCTTGGTATGCTTATTTCATGAAGAATTATTGGAGTTGGCGACAAATTATTTCTCTAACTCTTATCTATAATTTCGCTAAATACATACTGCATATTCCTACTGATAATCTTAATTATTTTTGGGTAATTCCTTCACTTTTAAGCTCAGTACAACTGTTTTATTTTGGTACCTTCTTACCTCATAAACAGCCAAGTGGCGGTTATGTCAATCTTCATCGCGCTCAAACCACTAAGCGTCCTGTTCTTTGGTCATTTATTACTTGCTATCATTTCGGATATCATGAAGAACACCACGAATATCCTCACATTCCTTGGTGGCAGTTACCAAAGATTTATGAGATGCGTCAAACGAAAGCTGAAATATAAGCTATAAAATTACTCTGTTTCTGCTAATTGTGGTCGTACGCACAAGTAAATTAACGGGCCGAGCAGTGGAATTAAAGCGAATAACCAGAACAATGGGGAATTATTCCAGCCACGACGCGCCATATCATCTCCTAATAAAGCGGGAAATAATCCACTTAATAGGCAGAAATCTAAACTCATCACATGAATGAAACGGCTAGTTTGCCACTGTTGTGCGAAATTTCCCCAGTCTCCACCTCGGAAGCCGTAAGCAATTATAATCGCCGCACCTATGCTTAAAGCAACTCCAGTAACGCGGGAATCTAGTAATTTGAGTAGGATATTCTTTTTACCCACAAACTGTTGATTCGGTTCTCTGAGTGCTAAGTATGGCAAAATGGCGAAAGCGCCAACAGCAAAAGAGGCTGTCGTAAAAGGCCAAGCCGATATTTTTTGCCCTCTACCATCGATAAACATGACTGCACTGTAGATTACAGGCCAGATGCCCATGATGTTAAATAGTGCCACGACTATGGGGTTAATACCTTGCCATTGACCAGTAGAGAGGTTTTTGATTAACTCGAATGTATCAGGGCGATCGGGTGGAGCGAGAACAAAAGCATAAATGGTAAATCCTAGCCACAGTAACCCGAAGGCAATTTTTCTCACCATAATTTTAAATAATTAACTGAAGGCTTCTGATAAATATTCAGATGCTGCAGCGACAACAGCGATCGCACTTTCATAATCTAGGCGTGTTGGCCCTAGCACTCCCACGCTCCCCAAAGGAACAGCTCCTCGGCGATAGGTTGAAGATATCAACGTGCAAGTCCGAATCGGCTCTAGGGGGTTTTCTGCGCCGATGCGTACCGTGACTCTTGGTTTCTTCAGTTCCTCAGCTTCGGTGGCTTCAAATATTAATCGCCAAAGTTGGTCTTGCTCTTCTTCCAACAGGTGGATAATGGTTTGTACTTGTTGTAATTGAGAAAATTCTGGCTGGCGCAAAACTTCTGCGACACCCCGCACCATAATTTGTGTAGCTGCTGGTGCAAAAGTGCGACGGGTTAATTCCATGATTGAGTTTTTCAAGAATTCAGCGTAGCGTTGAAAATCTTGATCTAATTGACTCCAATCCAGGCTAGATAATTCCAACAAGCTGCGTCCTCGCAGGTGGCTATTTAAAAAGTTAGAAACAATCTGCAATTCCCGATCAATTACCTCTGGATCAGGTTGCGTTTCTGGGGATGCTGGTTTCAATTCCATCAGCCTGGAGTGTGTTTCATAGGCTTCTGTAACTACAATCAGCATGATCCGTCCCGTTTCGATTTGCACCAATTGCAAATGTCGCAACATTGCTGTGCTGGTTTGAGGCATGGTAATCAAGCCAATGCACCCACTTAAGCTTGCTAAAATCTGTGCTGCGCCTTGGAGTATGGCTTCTAAACTCCAATCTTCCCAGTGGAGGCGTTGTTGCAGGGCTAATTCTACTTCTCTGGCTAAAGTCTCAGACGGGGTAATTAACTGGTCAACATAGATGCGATAGCCTGAGTCGGAGGGTATGCGTCCGGCGGAAGTATGCGGTTGATAAAGTAACCCAGACTTTTCTAACACACCCATCACATTGCGAATTGTGGCTGAACTGACGCCTAAGTCATACTCTTCAATCAGCGCTTTGGAACCTACAGGTTCGGCTGTTGCAATGTAATGACGCACCGTTGCCCAAAGTATATGCTGTTGTCGATTTGTCAACTGGACTTGCATAGGAGATGTTGTACTGAAGGCAAATTTTAATAAAAGTTAATAACTATTAATTTTTGGTAAAAATATCTAATAAGCTAACAGTAACCAGTTAAGTAAAATAACTGGCTATACAATTCTATAATATTAATTAAATTTTAATTTCTAATTTTGTACCTTTACAATAGCTTGGTTTTTCAAAGACTAACCTCTGCCAGTAACGGTCTGGGACTAGGGTAAAACTTAGCTGCTTTATAGCTGTATCTTTTCATAAACAACTGCGAAGAGTTGTATTAGCGATTACTGATTTTTGTTCTTGATTTTGGTCTGGTTGTGGGAAAAAATTTGGAACTGTCTACCTTTGCTGACTTGTGTAGCCTGGGAAGAAGATTTTATCTAGTTGGGACAGTCAGCTGGAACTTTGCTGCTTCCAGCTGACCACGTAATGGTTTAATACTGGGGAACTGTATTGTCTACTGATAAAGAGTAGGCATCAATGCCGCCTGCAATATTTTTAACATTTGTAAAACCCTGAGCGACTAACCACTGACACATTTGAGCAGAGCGAACGCCGTGGTGGCATAATACAAGAGTTTCAGCGTGAGGATTGAAGAGTGTGGGGACTTGATCGCCCCATTCAGCAAACTCACTCAAAGGTAGATTGACAAAGCCCTCAAGACTAGCGATCGCCAATTCCTGTGGTTCGCGCACATCCACTAATTGAATACTAGAATCCTTAGTAGATAAACGCTGTGCTAATTCTTCTACACTAATTTGGCTAATGGTTTGACCAGAAGAGTTCCCTGTCATGAAGTTTTTCCAGACAATCTTATATCATTTATCTTGACAGAAAATTTTGGATAGAGAATTAATTGGGCATTGGGCAATAGGCAAGAGTCTTTGGTTATTTTCCCATGCTCAATGACGGATGCCCCATTCCCCATTTCCCAGTTGTGAACAGCCAACGCTCATTTTCTAATTTCCTGGTAGCTGGTGTGATTGCACTGCTGGCGATCGCTATTGCTGGCTTCTACTGGTTTTTCGTGAAAAATCCAGTCAATCTCGTCGCGTCTACTTCTCAACCGAATGCTGCTATTTTTGTATCAAAAGTTGCTCCGGTAATGGTTTCATTACTAGCAAACCCAGACCAGTTACAAGCTTTAGACTCTAAAAATCAGCTATCTGAGATTAAATCCAATTTATTGTCTAAAAGTATCATCGATTACCGCCAAGACATACAACCATGGTTAGGAAAGGAAATTACACTAGCTGTAACTA
Organism: Fortiea contorta PCC 7126; assembly: GCF_000332295.1. GTDB lineage: Bacteria > Cyanobacteriota > Cyanobacteriia > Cyanobacteriales > Nostocaceae > Fortiea > Fortiea contorta. Next base: position 2,219,357 of record NZ_KB235930.1, read on the forward strand.
ACTTAGATATTGACCGCGAGCCGGAAAATGGACTGCAGCCAGGATATCTCATGGCATTAGCGACAACAAAACCGGATAAAAGCCGCGAGTTTATCGAACTGTTGTTTTCTCGACGGGTTTTAGCTGGGGGAAACTTAATCACAGAAGAATACAAAGGCGTAAAGCTGCTTTCTGATGATACTCCTACAAAACAGGGCTTTTTGGCTGGTGCATTGGTTGGTGACTTTTTGTTATTTGCTAACGATGTGAAAGTTTTGCGAGATGCAATTAATAATGTCCAAGCAGCTGATCTGAATTTGACTAATTCGGTTCAGTACCAAAAAGCTGTTCAACAAGTACCCGAAAATTCCTTAGCCGTAGCCTTTCTCAATCTGCCCATCGTCGCCAAATGGCAAGGATTGGAACTATCACAACCAACTTATAATAGCCAAATTATTTCTTTAAAATTGAATTCTCAAGGTTTGCTAGCAGAAACTAGTTTTTTCACAACCTTGACAAGTGTCACCCCATCCCCATCTTTATCTCCAACTGTAGGAGCATTAAAATATATTCCCAGCAAAGCGGGTTTAGCCATATCGGGAGCTAATTTGAGCAACTTGGAGCAGAGTGAATTAGCGAAATTATGGAGACAAGCCACAGCGACGGTATATGGATCAGACGAAGATGCGATCGCTAAATTATCACCTTCTCTGGCAGATATACCCAGACGCTGGAATATAAATTTGAAAGCAGATATTTTTAGCTGGGTACAAGGGGAATACGCCATAGCATTAATCCCACAAAACCAGCAAAAAATTGCCAGTTGGGTTTTCGTTGTCGAGAATTCGCCCCAAGTATCAGCGGGTATTGCGCGCTTAGATGCGATCGCTGCGACCAAAGGTTTAAGTATTAATACTTTAACTCTAGCGCAACAGAAAGTTTCTGCTTGGACACAATTAAGCGCTACTAGCAAACCAACGGAAACCAAAAATCAAGCACCGCTAGCTGTGGAAGCTAAAGTTCAGGGTGTGCATACAACTTTGGGAAATTACGAAATTTTCACGTCTGATTTAGAGACACTGAATCAAATCCTCACATCTGAGGAAAATTCTTTAATGAGTAATCGTCATTTTCAAGATAGTATCGCTGCCATTCCCCGCCCCAATCAAGGATACATCTATCTTGATTGGCTCAAGAGCCGACAATTTTTAGAGCGACAACTACCGATTCTGAAATTGGCAGAAGTATTAGTCAAACCGTTTTTTAATCAACTGCGATCGCTCACCATTAGTAGTTATAGCAGTAACACAGAATCGCTCAAAGCAGACGTCTTGTTCCAACTCCAACAGTGAAGCGAGGGGGGGAGAACAGAATTTTCCCCTGTCGATATCCCCTTGCTCGTGGCAAATCACAATGTGGCACAACTTATGAAACCTTGTGGTTTTTTTCTTAGAATATGTATATATAGTTACTAAAAAAATAACCTGTTGGAGGGCTAACATGAAGTACCGTCGCCCCCGATGGCAATTCACCAACGGCTGGCTCACAGCTTTACTTGCCGCTATCATAGCTACACCCGCAATAGCACAAACATCAAACTTCGGTACAATCAGCTTATCAACAGGTACACAGCCAGTAAAAGCAGCAGTTGAAGGATATACAGGCGGTTCTTATCCTTTGTCAGCCATTAGCAACCGCGACCAGGATAAAAAAGCTTGTATTGGCTTTGCTGATCCCAATCCTGACCACATCCTGATTTTAGAACAAGACTTCGCTAGCCTGAAAATATTAGTTAACAGCGGTGGAGACACCACATTACTGGTTAAAGGCCCAGAAGAAACGATTCGCTGCGGTGACGACACTGGTAAAAATAAAGATGCCAGCATCGACGGTAGTCAATGGAAGCGTGGCACTTATCAGATTTGGGTAGGTTCCTTTGATTCAGGAGTCAAGCGTAACTACACCTTGACAGTACAGCAGTAATAGAGTCAGGGCTTAGTGAAAACCCCAAGGACTAGGAACAAGTTTTTCTAATCCCGAAAAATGGACAAATCGTAGTCTGCGACGATGAACTGTAGCGAAGTAACTCAGCAATGTTACGCGATCGCATCTATTTACACGCTTGCAAACAAGTCCATCAATAGTTACACTTTTTAAAACATTCTCATTTTTGTTTGGTGATTGCATGGTGCGCTTTGCTGCCTAAATTTCTCCAGACAAGTTCTCTTTCCTGAGAACAGGATGGTGGTTTTCCTGAAGAAAATCATCGCTGGTGATGAAGGCGATCGCTACCCCACAAGGTAAAGATCTAAAAGCGGATCAGCACCGCTAAACAAACCACACTGTCTGACTTATAAGACTTAGCTGTGGTCAAACTCAAGACTCTGGCAATAACAAAAACTGAGAGAATTCGCAGCCACTGCTTCCGTAGTGTGTGACTTCCGTAAGAAAATTGCTTTGTAAACTAACTCATCGAGGAGGAGCGTAGTCGATGGGACTACCCTGGTACCGAGTACATACAGTAGTTCTGAATGATCCAGGGCGACTGATTTCTGTACACTTGATGCACACAGCCTTAGTAGCAGGCTGGGCTGGTTCAATGGCACTATATGAACTGGCTATTTATGATCCCAGCGATCCAGTTCTCAACCCGATGTGGCGCCAAGGAATGTTTGTGCTTCCCTTCCTGTCACGTCTAGGCGTCACTCAATCTTGGGGTGGTTGGAACGTTACAGGCGGCCCCTCTACTGATCCTGGCTTCTGGTCATTTGAAGGTGTAGCCGCTGCTCACATCGTGCTCTCCGGTCTGTTGTTCTTGGCCGCTGTTTGGCACTGGGTTTACTGGGACTTGGAACTCTTTAGAGACCCCCGCACCGGCGAACCTGCGCTAGACCTGCCAAAGATGTTTGGCATTCACCTGTTCTTATCCGGTTTACTCTGTTTTGGCTTCGGTGCTTTCCACCTCACAGGCTTATTTGGCCCAGGGATGTGGGTTTCTGACCCCTACGGTATCACCGGCAGCATCCAGCCAGTAGCGCCAGAATGGGGGCCTGACGGCTTTAACCCCTTTAACCCCGGTGGGATTGTCGCTCACCACATCGCCGCTGGTATCGTCGGCATCATCGCAGGCTTATTTCACCTGACAGTTAGACCACCCGAACGGCTTTACAAAGCTCTGCGGATGGGGAACATTGAAACCGTACTTTCTAGCAGTATTGCGGCAGTATTCTTTGCCGCTTTTGTGGTAGCAGGTACGATGTGGTACGGTAACGCCACTACCCCCATTGAACTGTTTGGCCCTACCCGTTATCAGTGGGATCAAGGTTACTTCCGTCAAGAAATTGACCGTCGCGTCCAAAACAGCGTGGCTCAAGGTGCTAGTTTGTCGGAAGCTTGGTCACAAATTCCCGAAAAACTTGCATTTTATGACTATGTAGGTAATAGCCCCGCGAAAGGTGGTCTATTCCGTACAGGGCCGATGGTTAAGGGTGATGGTATTGCCCAATCTTGGCAAGGCCACGCGGTATTCACAGATTCTGAAGGACGGGAATTGACAGTACGTCGTCTGCCCAACTTCTTTGAAACCTTCCCAGTTATCTTAACTGACAAAGATGGTGTGATCCGCGCTGATATTCCTTTCCGTCGGGCAGAATCCAGATACAGCTTTGAGCAATCTGGTGTAACTGTCAGCTTCTATGGCGGTGATCTCAATGGCAAAACCTTTACAGAGCCGGCAGAAGTCAAAAAATATGCCCGTAAAGCTCAAGGCGGCGAAATATTTGAATTTGACCGGGAAACCTTGAACTCTGACGGTGTATTCCGGACTAGCCCCAGAGGTTGGTTTACCTTTGGTCACGCTGTCTTTGCTCTGTTGTTCTTCTTTGGTCACATCTGGCACGGTGCTCGGACAATTTACCGAGATGTATTCGCCGGCGTCGAAGCGGATTTGGAAGAACAAGTCGAATGGGGCTTATTCCAGAAAGTGGGTGACAAGACAACTCGCCGGAAGGGTGCCTAATTTTTAGGGAATAGGGGCTGGGAGCTAGGGGCTAGTGTAGGGAAGGGGAAGTAATTAGGTTTGCTGGAACTTTGCTCTACTAGATTCCGGGAAAAACTCCCAGTACCCAATCCCTAAACTTGATACACTATAATTACTGGCTGAATAGACAGGAGCTTTTGATATGGAAAGCGTTGCGTACATCTTGATTTTCACGCTGTGTATAGGAGTTCTTTTCTTTGCGATCGCATTTCGTGAACCTCCTCGCATTGAAACCAAGAAAGAAAAATAATTCGTCATTGCTAGACTTTTAAAGTCATTAGCGCCTTGCATCCGCTGTTACTACTCGTAGTAGCAGCGGATATTTATTGTTCATGGCGTCTACGGCTTGTGTGATATAATTTTCTATCTGGAAGTTAATATGTGTTATACCAATTCACGAAAACGTTGATACAGATAGATTTTTCGTAGGGGCACGGCAGTGCCGTGCCCCTACCAACTTGTTTGTACCATTATTAAAGTGAAATGGTATTACCACTAGCTTTTCTGCGCTAGGATGAAAAAACATGTAGGTGTAGAGATCACCAAGTCACTCGCGCACATATAATGTTGTTGGCCCCAAAAACTTTACGGAGACTAAAACCAGGAACAAATCAGCATGGTCAATCAGAATTTAACCGCTACAGAAATTGAATTTACCCACGAAGATTTCGCTGCTCTACTTGATAAGTACGATTATCACTTCAGCCCTGGTGATATAGTGCCAGGTACAGTTTTTAGTATAGAGCCGCGCGGCGCTCTGATTGACATAGGTGCTAAAACAGCAGCATACATCCCCATACAAGAAATGTCTATTAACCGGGTCGATGCCCCGGAAGAAGTCTTACAGTCTAACGAGACGCGGGAATTTTTTATTCTCACTGACGAAAACGAAGATGGTCAATTGACCCTTTCGATTCGTCGGATTGAATACATGCGCGCTTGGGAACGGGTGCGCCAATTACAAGCTGAAGACGCCACTGTTCGCTCTGGTGTATTTGCTACTAACCGTGGTGGTGCGCTGGTCAGAATTGAAGGATTGCGCGGCTTTATTCCCGGCTCCCATATCAGCACTCGCAAACCCAAAGAAGAATTGGTAGGTGAAGAACTACCATTGAAATTTTTGGAAGTAGACGAAGAACGGAACCGTCTTGTACTGTCCCACCGTCGAGCGCTGGTTGAACGGAAGATGAACCGCCTCGAAGTTGGCGAAGTGGTAATTGGTACAGTTCGCGGAATTAAACCTTACGGCGCCTTTATTGATATCGGTGGCGTCAGCGGTCTACTACACATCTCCGAAATTTCTCACGAGCATATCGACACACCACATAGCGTCTTTAATGTCAATGATGAAGTCAAAGTGATGATCATTGACTTGGATGCAGAAAGAGGTCGGATTTCCCTCTCCACCAAACAGCTCGAACCAGAACCCGGTGATATGATTAAGAACCGCGATTTGGTCTACGATAAAGCAGAAGAAATGGCAGCTAAGTATCGGGAACAGCTGCTAGCCAAACAACAAGGTTTGACAGCTACAGCAGTTGAAGAAGAGATTCCCTCAGCAACTGAAACTGAAGAGGAAATTCCCTCAGCAACTGAAGAAGAAATTCCCTCAGCAATTGAAGAAGAAATCCCAGCAGCTATTGAAGATTAGTTTGGTCAATTATTAAGTAAATTAAAGTACTGTAAAGAGAGGGAACGTCCCTCTTTTTTTTATGCTAATTCGCATAGAGGAGAATCCTTTGGTAACTATTAAATGTAGAAATATAACTTTTTCAGAGATTCAAGCGATTTTATTTGATAAAAACGGTACTCTGGAAGACTCGGAAATATATTTGCGATCGCTCGGACAAAAAGCAGCCCGGTTAATAGATGCTCAAATTCCCGGAACTGGTGAACCCTTATTAATGGCTTTTGGAATCAACGGTGATGTCCTCGACCCTGCTGGTTTAATCGCCGTAGCTAGTCGCCGGGAAACAGAAATTGCCACAGCAGCATATATTGCCGAAACGGGGAAAGGATGGTTTGAGTGTTTACAGATAGCGCGCCAAGCTTTAAACGAAGCGGAAAAATACGTTGACCAAACGCCTGCGCCGCTGTTTGCGGGAAGTTTGGAGGTGTTGAAATATCTCTGGGAAAGGGGACTAAAACTTGGTATTCTCTCAGCCGCCCCTACTCAAGAAGTTTATCAGTTTGTAGCCAATTATCAACTAAGTGATTACATTCAGCTACAAATGGGAGTAGATGACGGGCCTAGTAAACCAGACCCTATACTATTTTTGCAAGCTTGTCAAGCTTTGGGCGTAGAACCGGGAGCTACATTGATGGTGGGGGATGCTGTGGGTGATATGCAAATGGCGCGGGACGCGAAGGCGAATGGTACTATCGGCATCACTTGGGTGGGAAAATCAGAACATGTCAAAGGTGCGGATGTGGTGATTAATCGACTCGATGAAATTCAAATCATCAACGACTAATCCACTACTTGACTTCCATGACTGCGGGGGTCGTCTTGAGTAGCTGTCGGTGCTACTGGTGCGGAAAATTTAGAAACTTGTCCGCTAGCTTGAGCATAAGGGAGAGAATCACCAGCAATCAAGGCGTCTAAGTTTGAGGACATCACCGCGCGGGGTTGGTCGCCAATTGTTTGTGCTAACGATTCGCCATCTTTACTTAAAAACACAAAATGGGGAATCCCATCTACCCGATATTTGAGCATCTCTGGTAGCCATTTAGTGTTATCTACATTCAGCATGACAAAATTTACTTTATCAGCGTACTGCTGTTCAATTTGAGCGATGTCGGGAGCCATTTTTTGGCAGACAGCACACCAGTCAGCGTAGAACTCCACTAGAGATGGTTTACCGTTGCTAACAGCGACTTCTAGAGGTGTAGCAGCTTCACTCAACTTGGAAAGAGAAGCAGAAGTAGTTTCAGTCCGCAATCCTAAGAATAAGGCAGCACCCAGGGCGATCGCTACTATTGCAATTAAAAAGTTTCTCACCCGCGTCCCAGTTGTGATTTCGGTCTGAGTGGGCGAGTTAGCTGGTGTATTGTTAGTCATATCAAGATTATTAAACAAGCTCATCCTTAGTTTAACTAAATATGAATTTGTTTCGCGCAAAGGCGCAAAGGCGCAAAGGTACAAAGAATAAGAAAGGTAATTATGGCATTTCATAGACCACTTGCAAAAGTCCTAATTTTCGCAATCTTCTTTGCGTCTTTGTGCCTTTGCGCGAGAAAAAAAGTATTTATCCAACAAGTCTAATATCCGCATCACTCGTTACAGGTGCAAAGTCCCGATATGCTGTTAATGCATCTTGTTTGACTTGTTCGGGAACGATGGGGAATGTGGAGAGGATGTATGCAAATTCGGTTTCGGTTAAACCATAGAGATGAGCTATGATTCCGTCGAGTTCGGCGCGGAGTTTGGCTCTTTCGCTTGCGTCGGTGACTCCATTGGTGTGAGAACCGAGTCCGACTTCTTGCGCTAATTCGTCAAATTCTCTTGTGGTGCAGATAAGTTTGGCTGCGCGTTGTACTATGTCGGAAAAAGTGCGATCGTTTTTTGTTAGGCGTGGAACTGGTAGTTGGTAGACGTAAAAAAAATTCACATTAGCAGTTACTCTCAAACGCAGTAAATAATCTAAAACAAAGCTATTCCAAACTCCGCTAAGATAAAGCATTACATCATAGTTTATTTGACGATTTCCTTCATAGTCGTATGTACGAACAGATTGAAAACTTTCTGAGTGAAATTTTTGAGGAATGATTGCTGAAATCATTGTTCTCTCATTTGTACTACTTGCTATCTTGCGAAATCCAAGTCTGTAATCCTGATAGTCAAGCTTTTGCCTATTATCTTCCTTTTTACCCAGTACAGCTGCTCTTCCTTCTTTTTCATCAATCCAGTATCGCGGTTTTTCAAACTGGTGGTTAAATTGGTGAATCATTTTGCCTTCATATAAAGGCATCATTTCAGGTTTGCTATCTTTGCAAAAGAGATAGCTATCATTGGTCATGTGAAATTCACTTTGTAAACTAATATTCCAACAGTTATTTATTTTTTGACCTAAAAGTGGATATTTAGAAACTTTTTCTGCTATTGATAAATCATAATTATTCGCAAATTCAACTATTCCTAAGCTATCAGGTGATAATTTCCGCACCATATCAATGGTAATCGCTAAACTCTCATCACCAGGAAATCTTTGCAGTTCCTGTACATCATGACGCATAAAAGCTGATGGAAATTCTGTTGTTTTTCCACCCTTCGCAAAGGTAAGTACAACAAATTTAAAACGACTATCAACTTCTTCAAAAATTGTTTTGCGATTTTCAAAGCAGAATAACCCAGTTACACTTGTCTGATTAAACAACATTTCTCGTAGTTGTTTAGCACCTAAATCAGTATAAATACCGCTAGGAATTACAATTCCACACTCACCATTTAAACGCAAAAGGTTAAAGCACTGTTCGAGAAATAACTTATAGAGATTAATATCCGTTCCTGCTTTCTTCCCATTCACAACAGAAATCTGATTTTTATACTGTTCTGCTGAACGATAATAAGCACTTATATGAGGATATTGACTTTGATAATCTAACCAAGCTGCTGCAACTTCAGGATTTTCTAAAAGTTTTTTCTGTTCTTTTTCAAAATCCTTAATATCCATCTTATTTTTCGTCACCAATTCATTATGCTGTGCGAAGAACTCTTTCGCTTGCGGCTTGAAAATTTCCCAAGGTGGATTAGTAATAATCGCATCAAAACCACCACTTCCTAAAACTTTATCAAAATGATAACCCCAGTGAAAAGGCTTCAATGCAGCAATATCATCAACATTTAAAAACCGCTTTTTTGCCCTTCGGCTCCGCTCAGGGCTAGCTTTCCCAGTAGTTTGAATTTCCTCATATTTAATACCTAAACGTGTGCTAAATTCATCCAACAACAACCTATTTAATTTTTCTTGAGATTCCTGATTCAACTTTTCAATATCACTCTTCAACATCTGTAAGCGTTGTTGTTGTGATGTTCCTTCTAAATCTTCCTGACGAAAAGCGTGATTTTTATATTGGTTAATCGACTTATTCTTATTTTCTAATATATTTCGATAATTACTTGCAGCCAGTATCTGTAACAAATTCCCTTGCTGATAATCTCCAATTCTATCAAACGCATTTTCATCCACATTCATCAATCCAATCAGCGAATTACCTGCCATAATATTAAAATCAATATTAGGCAATGGTTCTAATTGATTCACATCATGAGTGGAAGATACTAAAGCTAAAAATAAGCGCAATTTAGCAATTTCTGTGGCTTCTTCCATAATGTCAACGCCATAGAGATTATCAGTAACAATCCGTTTTTTTAAGTAGTAAGATATAGATTGATGTTTTTCCCTAATTTCTTGCAGTTGTTGCTTTAAACTTGCATCTCCGACGATATCAATCATCCCCATGACAGCACCATAAACTAAGAGGAGTGTTTTCATCGCAGCTACAAGAAATGCACCAGAACCACAAGCTGGGTCAAGAATTGATAATTTTGGCAGAATATCGTTAATTAATAAATCACAGATTTTTGAATCTAAGTTAAATATCAGTTCGTTGTAATCTTCAAAAGGTTTATACTTGTCAGACAAAGAATCATTAACGCGGTCTAAAATGAGTTTATGAATCGTTCGATCACAAAGATATTCAGTGATTTGTGGACGAGTATAATAAGCACCAAATGCTTTTTGATTAATGTATTTTTCAAATATGTACCCTAAAACGTCTGGCGAGATTTCGTCATCTTTTCCTCCTGGTGTGTCGTCTAAATTCCAAGAATATTTAGCAAATAATGCTAAAACTTTTTCAAATGCTACATCAGGAATTGAAATCTGATTTTCGTGTTCAATACGATGTTGCAGAAATAATCCCCCATTGAGGTATTTAATCACCCCAACTAACTTTTCAACTGCTGGATCACGGTCTGATTCTGGTGTAGCAAAGCTATCAAAAAATAAAGTTTTCAGAAAATTACTATAAAAAAGGTTCTCACCTTGTTCTTTGCTTTGTTTGAGCCGATTTTGTAAATAATTTAAATCTCCGTTATCCAAAAAACTCTTACGCTGAAGAAAATAAACAAACATCATCCGATTGAAAATCACCGACGCATACCAACGTTTATCAGCCTCGTTGTTGATTCCTTTGATATGCTGTAAAAATAGCTTATGTTCCTCTTGAAATTCTTTATAAAATTTCTTGGTTACAGGTTCTACATCAAATGCATCTTGAAGACGACGCGCAATTTCTACAACCGAAAGATGATCATCTTCCAGTTCGGTGATATCAATAACTAGAGAACCAAGCTTACTTAAAAATAAGTCTCCCGGTTGACCTTTGACATATAAAGGTTCACGTTTATAACTTTTTATAGTGAGCGAAGTCGAACTATTATTTCCTTCTCTCTTCACCCAATACCAAAGACTGCGCGTACGCTGACCATCAATAAATATCAACAAATTTTCAGCGATTAAGTTAGTAATTTCTTTGTGAATTGCATCCCGAGTTTTCGCATCAGGAATAGCACCATCAGCTGCTGTCACTTCAAATATAGCAACACCAGAACTTTCAGCTATTCGTTGGTATTGGTAGGTTTTTTGACTTCGACGCTCACTTCGACTGCGCTCAGTGAGCGGATTTTGACTGCGCTCAAGCTCACTTTGACGCTGACTGAGCGTAGTCGAAGTCAGTGGATTTTGACTATGCTCAAGCTCACTTTGACGCTGACTGAGCGTAGTCGAAGTCAGCGGATTTTGACTATGCTCAAGCTCACTTTGACGCTGACTGAGCGTAGTCGAAGTCAGCGGATTTTGACTATGCTCAGTGATATCGTCTATTTCTAATGTTACTGCTTTTTGAAGTGAAGAATCTGACCAACCCAATTGTTGGATGAACAAGTCCTGAAATTGAAAATTATGTAATAATTCGCGTGTTCGCTGAAAGTCAAGTGTCATGGTATACTAATCCGGCAAGTAAAAATAGAATTTGATGTAGCAAAAAACGAGCATAAAAAATACGCCCAAAGATGAAAACCTTGGAGCCACAACCCTTAATTAATAACGATTTGTTTACATAATCTTAACAAAGCTGATACTTTGATAACCCTTTTTGCTACAAAATAACTCAGTATTAATATTTAAACGTTGCGATTTTGTATATCAGTCTATACTGACAGTATGAGTGTGTTTCCGGGTAAAATTTAGCGCTAGAAAAATAATTTTTTAACTAAATCTGAGCCTAGAAACTTTTATTACGTTTCTAGGCTTGTCTAATAAGGTTTTATAAAACTATAGGTAATTATAGCTAGAGACTAGGGGCGCTTAGGCTAGAGAATTCGCGAATGACATCAAAGGTTTTAGTAATTTAGAACGTCTTCTTGAAAAGTCTCGCGCTAAGGATTCCGGGACGCGCGAGCTTTAGGCCTAACCACCTTGGCGATTGCTATACTTAGGAAAAGCTAAAAACAGCCTACGTATCACTGAAATTAAGGATAAAATTAATACAAATTTATAAGTGTGCTTTGATCGACTAGCGGGAAACCAGAAACACGGTAGGATAAAGAGTGCGATCGCCACAAAAAAGTATGCTCTTTATTCGACTTGCAAAAAGGAAATTTTCACTCTGACCAATTTTCTATCTTTAGGTTGGGAATTTGAGAAAAGTCTCTATTATTACGTGTGACTATGATTGCATTTTGGGTAAGAGCAATTGAAGCAATTCGTAAGTCTTTATCAATCCTATTTTTTGCAAGTTCTTTAGAGCTTTTTCTTAACATTTCATAGCATGATTCAGCATTGTTATCAAAATTTAAGACAGTTATTACCTTAATAAATTCAGTAGTCTCCCAGAGCTTAGTATAAAGTTGAGTAAAATTTTTTTCTGGGGCTGGGTTATTCAATCTACCAGCCCAGCCGTTAAATAATTCTTGAACAGTAATCACCGTAATTGCTATATCCTTAGAGTGTTTAGCAACAGCAGCAATTATTGATTTATTTCCAGCTAAAAACAGCGATGCATGGTCAGTATCCAGAATCCATGTCATATGTTGTCCAAATCTCTCTCTGCTCTTATTTCTTTCATAATTTCCATAAAATCTGGATCGTCCTGAAAAATTCCAGCAAACTTCATCAAACCGCTTTCTGAAGTAACTGGTTGTATTGGTGCTGGAATCTGAATTATTTCTGCTTGCGCTAGACGCTTTTGCAATAGCTGCTGAATTTTTTCAACTGCACCTTGTTTAGTTTCATCACTGATTTGGCAATCAGGAACTTCTAAGACTGTGGCGGTAGTAAGCCCATCATCTCTAATTTCTAATAAAATATTCCAATTATCCACTTTTATTTACCTAACGTAAGTTTAATAAGTAAGATTTGTATTGCCTTCTTATTATATAAGATTCATATTTTATTTTTGAAATATAGCAGTTTTCAGGTTATTGAGGTACAGTTTTAAATTACAAAGCCTGTAGGGGTGGGGTTTCCCCGTCCTAGTTTGTATTGCATCGAATCGAGAAACGCCATACACGTAAGGTGTGTTGTCGCCAAGCGCCGCACCAAAATTGAGAATGCGGTGCGTTACACTTCGTTATAACGCACCCTACGTATGTTTCAAAAATAAAAGATAAATTCTATATAATCATTGTACAATATGTTACTCTTCCTTAAATAATCCCAAAGAACAAATAATTTGAGGTTCCCGTTTCTCAATTTCTTCACTGACAATACACAAGCGATCGTCCCTTCGCAAAGCAACTACTAATTCTGCTAATTGCTGATTGCTAATACCGCTTCTTAATTGCCGATTTAAAGTATCAATTGCCGACTGTCTTAACGGATAACGATAAATATCATCAATGGCTTTTAATAGTTCTTCAGTCACAAACAAAGTGTTTTTCATCTCTTGTGCATAACTTTTCAATCGTTCGTAACTACGGAATCTCGCACCCGATGGTCTACCCAATTGACCACCCATATTCTTTTCTTCTTCAGCCAGCAATTGAGTACCTTTTTCAACTAAATTATGATGCTGTTTATCTTTAGCTATTGCTGGTGTTGATTCTTCACAAGCTGCCATTTTTAACACAGCTAACTGCGATTGAGTTACACTATCACCATTGCGATCAACGTAAATTAAAGCATCATTTCCCTGAGTGGTTTTCATATACATTAATACTCCCTCTGGTTGCACTGGTTGGGGTATATGTCCACGAGTAGAATAAACCACATTCTGCATTTCTTCGATAGTTTTTTTCAGTGCAGGATTATCATCAGTTGCTTGTTTCCAAATTTGAAATGCTTCTGAAGTTAAATCAACTTCTGTATCTTCATCTCCATCTAAAACACCCGATTTTTCATTATATAAATCCAAAATTACTTGTGGATCATCATCCTCAAAAAATGTCTCATCAGTCCCCACAACTTCGGCATTTTCTTGTAATCTTTGCTTGAGTCTTTCCCGCAAATTAATAATACGTTCAACACCTTCAGCAGGAAGAAAAGAATAACAGAGAATTTTTTCAGCATTTTGACCAATTCGATCAACCCGTCCAGCCCTTTGAATTAATCGAATAATTGCCCAAGGTAAATCCCAATTTACAATAATTGCACAATCTTGTAAATTATGACCTTCACTTAAAATATCTGTGGCGATTAATATCCGTAATTCATCTGTTGATGATACCCTATCTCGCTTATTATTACTCACAGGGCTAAATCTTCCCGTCAGTTCTGTAGGAGATTGCGATCGCCCCGTTACTCCTCCTACTTTGGTGATGTTTTTTGCTTGTAAGTTATCTGTTATGTAGCGTACTGAATCTGCAAATTGTGTGAAAATTAATACCTTTTCGTTGGGGTGTGTTTCTGTTAATAGATTAATTAAGGCTATCAATTTTTCATCTGCTTGAGAATTCCATTTACCAATTTTTTGCAATATATTAATTAGGGCTTTCGCATCAGTTAATAAATCTTTTTTTAGTTTTTTAATATCAAACAATGACGAACGCAGCCATTTAAAACGACGCTGATATCGGGTAGTATATTCCTGATAAATTGATTCTGCTTGTTGTCTAAAAGCTTTTTCTGTTGATCCCAGGATTTCTTCTACCGCTTTTTCTCCCCTATCTGCTATCGGGGTGAGGTCATCTTCTTCTATTTCCACATCAAATAAACTTGCTGTCACCGAATCAGCATCCTCATCATTATTTCTCGTATCTAATAATTCTGAACTTTGAGTACCAATAGGGATATCAAGCTCGTTTTCTAAAGCATATAAATAAATAAAATTACGTAAAATGTGACGTTCAATTGATTGAATAAAAGCAAAACCGCTACTTTCTAGGCGTTTAAATAAATTAGTGCGGGAAAAACCCATCAATCTACGTCCACCGCGAAATAAACCGCTAATTTGGCGCTGTTCTATATCTGTTGGTGGTTGTTCAGGTTTTGCTGCTACATAATTACCCAATCCATAACGGGGTAAATTTAGTTCATTAATTACTGCAATTATTGCTTCCGAATAAAGGGAAGAATACGAATCATTAGCAGTATCTAAAGTAAATTTAATCGTGCGGGGTAAACGTTCGGGAAAATAAGAACGTCTACCATCAGGGAACTCTAAATATTTACGTATTACTTGTTTATTTTGATTAAGGGAAGAAAAACTGGGGTCAGATTTGGCATAATTATCTTTAATAAATGAACGAGTCCGCCGCACCATATAGCGTTTCATCAATTCTCGCCAATCATCGGGATGTTCACTTTTTTCAAAAGCAGCAAGAGATTTAACAGAACATTGATGCTTTCTAATAAATTGCAATTCTCCTAAAGAACCTCCTCCCAATTCATTAATTAAAGCTTCCGGTCTAAAACCCAAATCTTGGTCTTCAGGAAGAAATAATCTTAATTGAGCAGAAAGGTCAAGATAAGTTTTATTATATGGGGTTGCCGAAAGTAAAATGCATTTGCTTTCATTGGTTGCAATATATTCTGCGATCGCTCGATATCTTTTTCCTTCTCGATTGCGTAAATTATGACTTTCATCTATTAACACCAACCGATAGCGACGCAATTCTGGTAACAAATTTTGGACGTTACTAATGGACATTACCTTAGCATAAAGCCGATAATTATCCACATATTCTTGCCACATCGAAGTTAAGTTTTTCGGACAAATAATTAAAGTTTCCCAAAAACAATCTTCTTGTAATATTTTTGCTAAAGCAGTACCAACTAATGTTTTACCCAAGCCCACAACATCCCCGACAATTACCCCACCACGACGAGTTACATGACGCGCTGCTAGTTGTACCGCTGCTTTTTGGAAATCAAACAAATTATTAAATTCACGCGGTATTCGGAATTCTGAAAGTCCAGCGATCGCTTCATGGGATAAATGATAAGCAATCTTCAAATAAATATGATATGGTGGAATTAATTCTTCCCTTGCCCAACTGTTATCAATTATTTCGGCAAGCTCTTTAGAAATATCAATACAACCGTAATCTTGCCAACGGTCTTCAAACCACTTTTGCAGTTTATTCGTCGCATCATAATCTAGAATATCAACATTTAATTCCCCTTGTTTTCTCAAACCTGCCAAAGTCAAATTACTACTACCTAAAAATCCAACTATCGGACTATTCGGGTCATGGCGATGAACGAGATATAACTTAGCGTGGAGAGGATGGGCTAAAAATAATTTAATAACTAATTTCTTCGTTTTTAATTGACGGCTTAAAAGACGTAAACCTGCTTCATAATTATCTGTTGGCGCACCGAGAGTAAGCTGTTGGCGAAACTCCGCCGCTATCTTTTTTTTGAGACGAATAATAGTACTATTATCGAGCCTACCCTCCCCAGCACCCAACGTAAATGCACCATGCACCTCATCGCTGGGTAAAGTTTGCATCCCCACCAACAAGCGACAACAAGAAGTTTCTCCCCCAACATACTGTTCAATTAAATCATCAAGCTTGCGCCAACCTCTGAGGTTAAAATAACCCACGCAAAAATCAGCCCGATAAGATACTTTGAGGGTATCCCGCAAAATCGGTAGCAGTTGTAAGTCAATGTTGTCAAAGATGCGTGGCATGATTTTAGACTCACCGACGTATTTTACTTCATTTCAAGATACCCATCACATTGTTAATTCTGAAACGTATAGTAATAAGCTCAATTACGCAACTTGATAAACTGTTGGCTGTGGAAGCGGTTCATTTGTGGCTTCGTAAGCCATAATTAGGGATTCTAACGCTTCAATACCGTTCGCCACAGCTTCTTCATAAGTATCGCCATGAGTGCGCCAACGCTGTCCGGGAAAATCAGGAAATCCAACTAAGAAGCAGTTGTCTTCAACAGACCATTGAATCAACATTTGATACTTAAATTTACTCATCTTCCTGCTTCTCCTGCTGTTGTTTCTCCTCTACCTCTTTTATAGCTTGTTGCACATCCTTTTCTTGGTAGGGTTTAGCGTCCGACCTTTCTTTTCCCGAAACCGTTAGCTTTCCAGCATATAAAGGATGTATCCAGTTAGTGTGGCTTCCTTTTCCTGGTAGTTCGGTAAAACCTACTTGGCGTAGCCATTGTTTTAATTCCCTAATTTTCTTAGGAATTATTTAGATCGACTATCAACCACAGTATATTAACCTCAGTGTGCGATCGCACAAATATATAAAGTTTAATACATTAATATACTGTTACAATTCTAAAATTAAGGTGGGTTGAAAAGAGCGCTGCGATCATACATAGAATTAAATATGTATAGTAGCTTGATGATAAGTTGAAGGCCAATTAATTTGGCATCGCAGACAGCAATTTGACAATATGGTCATGAATTTGTCAACGCGGTCAAATAATTTGGCAATCGACATGTACAAATGGAGAATAGGAGACTCGAACCCCTGACCTCTGCGGTGCGATCGCAGCATTACTAGACCAACTAAAGGCTCCCTAGCTGTCCTAATGCCGTTCTTAGGACAGGTTTAGGACAATGAGGGAAATAAAACCAACCAATAACAACGGTTCCATCCAATTGAAGTTCTCCTGGGGTGGTAAGCGCTACAGTTTCAACCCCGTCCCTGGTGGACACTACGCCAACAGACGTGATATGGCAACTGCAACATCCATCGCCACACGGATACAGCATGACATCCTGGCAGGGTACTTTGACCCAACCCTGGAACGCTACCGACTTGCCCCAAAATTAGAAGCCCCCCAGTCAACGTTGACAACATTACTGGCGCTATGGGAAAATGGCACTAAGAAAAGCCCAAAGGCTTGTGTCATCTGGTTCCCAGCCTCCAGGCTGGGAATGTATTTAAAAGAGGCTCTGCCTCTTGTCAAGCTACTGGAGGCGGAGCCTCCCAGAATGGGTTCCCAGCCTAGAGGCTGGGAACCAGTCAGAGCAAGGGCTGTATCTTTTCTTAGTGCCATTCGCTCATAACGCATTGAATGGAGAATCTAGCACTCAAACTCTGCGCCCCTGAAGCGCTTTACTCTGTTTTTTCTCTGTCTTGAAAAGTTTTGTGGAAGGAAACCTTCCCCACAAACTTTTCGCTGCGTTTGAAAAAGCTACGAAGAAAGAGAAATGCTGTACTAAGTCCAGAGCAGAGTATTCATCGGTACATCGGTACTTATTTGTTAGCGATGTAGGATGCATCTAGTCGGCTCCATCCACTAATTTCCAGAAATTGGCTAGTTACACCAGCAGTTATCCCTCTTCTGTCACTTTCCGGAATGAGCAAGTAGTAACTAAGCGAAATTATCCAGAAGCATAATAGGGTTTAAATTGATTCATTGCACTAATTAATTGATTGAATCCCAGCAATAAATGAGAATTAGGGAAAATATGTATCCAGGGATAAATCAACCAAAATAGTAAGAGTGGTTGGGCAATGAGACGTAGATTATTTAAAGTATTTTTCCATCCGGATTCATGGTTCCATTGTTGATGATTAGAAAAATCAGCATCACTATTTTCTTGTAACTCAGGTTCAATTTTACGAGATAGATTTAAGCCTAACAAGGCGGAAGAATTTAAACTAATCATTGTGTAAACACAAAAAATCATTTCCCACCATCTCTCAATATGTTGAAAATTTGTGAACCGATAATTTGTCCAACCTAGTTCCTGTTTACACTGTCGAAAACCATATTCTACCCAGGTTCTTAATCCATATAAATCTCCTAAAGTTTTCTTGAGATTACCTTGAAGATTTGTCATTACGAAAGAAGTTGAATTCTCTGGCATGGTTTCTGGATCAGTGGTTATTTCCCAGTAAGTTATGGCTCTTTTTTTACCATAAATTATTTCCCTAATGTATCTAATTTCTGATTTCTGATTGCTAAATGTTTTTTCAAATTTACACCATTTATTCGCCCTAACGCTCTGTCCTGCTGGCAACCAGACTCCATGATTACTTCTTATTGCTACAACATAATCTAGTTGATATTCAGCTAGTTTTCTAATAAATTGGCTACTTTCACCATACAAACTATCTGCTAGTACTAATTTAATATTAAAGCCTGATTCAATTAGCTCCGTAATAATTTCTGATGCTAATTCTATTTTAGTTTTATATTTATCTCCTGATTTTAGCGTCCCTTTTGGTTTGAATATTTTTACACTTAAAGGAAAAGTTATATTAGAGTAAAGTCCATAAGCATTCACTGAAACTATTCCATTATCGACTTTTCCGACACTCCCTAAATATTGCCTAGCTACATAATCAGTCTTCTTTCCTTTTTTCCTGTCTCCTGTTTCATCTATTACTACTGTAATCGCATTGCCATCTAATGCTGTTTTTAGTCGATTTAATCTTCGTTGTTTTAATTCCTCTACTGACCAATCTGAATTAGCTAAAAAATGATGTAATGACTGTGCAGAGTTTATACTTACGGCTTTCGCTATCTCTGGTAACGATTTTCTTTTAATTGGTGACATTATTCCCAGATGTAAATATTTGAAACACTCATAATTTCTTACTTCTTTAAACAGGTCTTTATACTCTGCACAATATTCATCTATGATGGTAACTGTTGGGTGAGCATCTCTTGGCAAATGCTTGAGGATTTGTAATTCTACATCCATTGCCCTACTTACCTTTCAAGGTTTTCTTTTTTTATTCTTTTATTCAGAATACCCGGAAAGTTACAGAAGAGGGATATCTCGGTTTTCTTCTCAAATAATGGGTCTTGTTTCCCCTGTGGTAATGAATCAGCGTGCTGATATAACTCTATATCTAATGGTAGGCTTTTTCTGCCATCATATAAATGACTTGTTACCACTACTATTCCATTATCAGTCTTACCGATTTCTCCAATATATTGTCTTCCAACTCCTTCAGTCAAGTTACCACTTTTCCTATGCCCTGAATCATCAATTATCAAGCTAAATCCCCGATTAATTCTAGTCTGACTACACTTGTTCATTACCTCCAAGCGTCTTTCATTCAGCTTTTTAGCCGACCAAGGTGCATCTGTTAAAAAGTGGTGTAATCTATGGTAATTCACCCCTATGGCGTTTCCTGCCATCTGTAACAGGTTTTTTCTCTCACTTTCCCCCAATAATCCCCCTAAATAATGTCTGAACTCCCTTTTTTGCGCTTGATGATTAAATACATCATCAAACCTTTGACACCATTTTTCAAAGCATGGGGGCATGGCTGTGGGAGTTGTCTCTTTCATCAGGCTTATTTTAACGTGAAACCTATGCTATATCTGCATTATAACCTCTTTTGCTCTCTTTTTTTGCTTAAGTCCCGGTAATAAGTTATAAGCCAGCAAATAAGCATAGATTTCTTTACGAACCATAGCTGGAGTTTTACATCTTTAAATGTCCATACCAAAAGAAGTTTTTAAATGTCTTAAATCTAACTCCACATTCCAACGAGAGTGGTAAAGTTCTATTATCTTGTTAGTTGGGAAAGCTTCAATGTCAAGTAAAGTGGTAATTAAAGTAACTGATTTTGTGCGGAAGCCTGGAATCTGAATTGAATAAAATATCTCTCGAATTTTCAAGCTATTAGGTAAAGCCGCAAATTCTTCTTTTGTTAATGTTGTTGGGCAAGTTTTTGGTTGCTCCCAAGTTAAGATTTTATCATTCTTTCCAACTAGACGACCACCTTGTAATTTCTGACATCGACCATTATGTTTTCTGACAATAGCATCACAACCGTTATTAGAAATCCAGAAAAAATCAGCATAAGAGCAAAAAGCACTATCACCTAATAGAATATCTAGTGGATTTAAAAACTGATATATTCTTCTGGCTAATTTGAGATCGTTAGTATTCAATATATCAATAGCTAAAGCCGTTGCAGCACCAGTTATCAGGCTGAAAATCACACAAATACTCGCGATAGGAAAACCACATCCAGGTTCTTGACTAATTGATTGAGGGTACGCTTGTTGATTTTCTGGAGTATCTGGCATTGACACAGTTGAACAATCGATTAATTTAACATGACGACCACACCACAAATTTAATGGATTTACTGTTGATTCTAAATTTACGTGAGTTCGACGGTGATAAAAAGGCAAAAAGCTTGCTGCAAATGAATTTGCACAACTGGGTATTCAAAACAGCGATGCCTGCGGCGGGCTACGCCTACGCTACGATTGATGGAGAATGGGTAAAAAAGTCACAAAAAAAGACCGAGACTAAGAATATCTAACAAATGGCATTTTCACTAACTCCTGCCAATGTAGATGACCGAAAACCAGTCCCAGATATGACTCGTGACTTAATTGGCAAACTGTTTGGTGACAGAGGATACATCTCTCAAAAATTATTTGAACAGTTATATGAGCGAGGGTTGGAATTAGTAACCAAATCTAAGAAGAAAATGAAAAATCGTTTGGTAAAACTCATTGATAAAATTCTTTTACGGAAACGAGCAGTGATTGAATCGGTGAATGACCACCTCAAAAATATATGTCAAATCGAACACTCACGACATCGTAGTCCATTTAACTTTTTGGTTAATTTAATGGCAGGGTTAGCTGCTTATACCTATTTGCCTAAAAAACCTTCTATTGACATTTACCCAAAAGACTTACCTGCTCTACCTCCTGCCCTTTTTTAGTTCTATCGAACTCACGTTAATTCTAAAGCTTTTTCTGAACTTATATAACGACATCGCAAAGAAATTTCAATCCAGGTTTGAGTTTCCGCTACTTCACTTTCTGCATCATTAAGCTTACTTACAAATGCCCCAGAGTATCTTCGTTTTCTCAACGCTTCTGAAATATTTGCTGCAACAGAACGCGACGAGCGTCGTATCTGGTCTGTTAAAGAAAAACGTTCCTCTACTGTCAAAGATTTTGTTACCTCAAAAATTATCATCGCCACATCCATTCCATTCTGCCATACCCTTAACTCTTTGAATGAGCGGATATTTCCCATAGAATTATTTAGCCTCAATCATCGGACAGTAATTATCTTATTCTTTCATAAATAAGTGTCTCAAATTTTATTGTCGGGTAGATGTCTTACGGTATTAGCTCCTCCACCAGCTTGAACAACATAGCGACCATCTACCTCATTCAATTCTTCTCTCCGCGTCACCGCGTCTCTCAATCTCCTTGTCGCACGTTCTTCGGGTTTTCTTAGTGCCATTCGGTGTAGGGCTCACAGGTGTAGGCTTTTTACATATACATCTTCAATGGGTGAGACTTGGAGGACACGGAGGGAAAGTGGACATGGAAGAAGCTGAAAATCTATGTATATATACTAGTATTTAATCTTTTCTGTGTCAAAAAACATCCTTGTCTACTAAGTCTTGCCTCAACCAGGATTTAAACCTACCCTTGTGAGAGGGTGTAGGGGGGGGAAAGAGCCACGAAGGATCGGTTAGAAGCCTCCCCTTTTAAGGGGAAAAGAAAAAAAGATGTGTTTAAGACGTGCAGCGCGAAAACGAAACTCCAGAAACTCCAGTGTCTAGAATAATTTGTGTTGCTCCAAATGATCTGTGATTTCTTGTCGGGTTCGCCAAACCGGACGTAACTGCTGGCGCACAAATAATTGCAGTTGATCGGCGACATGAGTTGAATTAGGTTGACTAGCATTACCATAGCTAGTAAGAGCCATTGCTTTTAGTGGTTGAGAGAACTCAACAGCAGCAACATAGGAATCACCTGCGATCGCTCGAAACTGCCGATCGCCTGTTGGGGCAAAATTGACTACGCGGAAAATGCCTTTATCTCCATCACCACCATTGGCAGGCAAATCTAAATTGCCATACTGTAACCGGAAGACATCACCCCAAGGGATATCTAATTTTCCATAGACTTTTTTTACTTTTTGTGCTGCATCCGCCAACGCTTTCACCGCGCTTGTGGGGTTAGCCAAACCGTCGGGTGTTGTGCGTGGGGATTTTTCATTCCAAGGAGTGCTAAACAACGTATCCAAGTCTATGTTATTCACCCAGGCGTTAAACAGTACTGCACCCCGACTATTAGCATCAGCTTTGCGATCCCAGGCTGCTAAGACATCAGCAGCGCGACGTGTTAATTCATCTCCTTGTTTTTGTGCAACTGGAATCAAATCATCTAGAATCCGCTCTGCTAGTTCCATTTGCGTAGAATGTTTATAAGCAACCATTTCCTGGAAAGAAATGTTTTCATCTTCAGCTAACATCTTTGCAGAACGCTGCGCCCGAAAATACATCGGCCCCCGTGGTGCCATGTAGGCAGGATAATTATCTGCTTTGAGCGGAGATGGAAAAGTAGTAGTCCACGGTGGGTCATTGGCATTTTGTAACCAACCACTGGCTGGGTCAATGACTTTGGGCAAATCATTATAAGGGTGAATTTTCGTCCACAAAGTTTGAGATGTATCACCAGGGATGATGCCTTGCCAATAAGCAAAGTCTCCTGCTTGTCGCACGGGAACCAGACCGTTGAACAGGTGCATAATATGACCCTCACGGTCAGCATACATGACAGTAAACATCGGAAGTTGCAAGCTTTCCAGCGCTTGCTGAAATTCGGTGAGGTTTTTAGCACTTGCCATATCCCACCACTGTTTTAATACACCAGGTCTATCTTGACCGACAACGCGCAACGCCACGAGTTGACCGTCTTTACCTGGAACTACAGGCCCGTGAACAGTATTTTGGACTGAGAATGTTTGCTCGCGCAACGAACCATTTTTCTGCTTCACCTTGATTAAAAAGGCTGTTGTTTCAAAAGCGCGAACTTTGCCATCAAAAAGATAGCCATTATTCTGCAATTTTAGTTTATAGGCATCCCAACCATCATGCGTATTGACGGTATGAGTCCAACCTAAATTGTCATTGAAGGCGATCGCTAATACGGGAATGCCTACCAATGATGCTCCATAAGCATCAATACCTGGAGCGGTAATTTGGGCTTCATACCACAAAAATAAATCTCCCCAAGGCAAGTGGGGATTGGCTAGTAGCATAGCTTTGCCACTAGCAGATTTTTTGGGGGCGATCGCCCAACCATTTGAGCCTGGAGCCGACTTTTTATCAGTAATATCCGCCACCCGTTCTGGATCAACTACAAAAGTAAACAACATTACCCGTTGTAGATGACTTAATATATCCTCTGGGGTTACAGGTAAAACTACTTCTACTTGATCATCAATTAAATCAGGATGCTCTTTGGCATAAGTATTAATTCCCGTAGCAAAGGCACTCAAATAAACGCGAAATGCCGGACTTTGATCTGCATACCAAGCACTACCACGTTTGGGTACGCCCATTGTCAATACCCATTTATCTGATTTTAGATATTTCTCTCCCCAGTATTCGGCAGCCCGTCCCCGTGCTTGTCCATAAAGGCGCAACAGCAAGTTACCATGACTTTGCATCTGTGCCCAACCAAAGGCTTGAAAAGCACCCTGCACACTCTTACCGTAAATATGGGGTATACCGTAAGTATCCCAGAGGATTTCTGTATTTTTAGGTATAGTACTGATACTTTGACTACTCACCACCAACGTAAATATGATGCTGAGTAGAAAAGGTAAAAATCGTTGTGGATTTGTCATTTGTTATTTGTTATTAGGCTGTAGGGGCGAACGGCCGTTCGCCCTTACTTACTGAGAATTGTCAGCATCATGATCTGGTAAGAGCATTTCTAGATCACGCAAGTTGCGAACAGCATATCCACTTAAACCAACTATTAACAAACCCAGCGAAGAGATAAAATACAATAGTGCAATACCTGCACCTTTGTCAGTACCGAAGATGCTGCCTAAAAAAGGTGAGAGGCTACCATTAGGCAGCATCGCTGGTTCAAAAATGCGATCAGCTAATAGCCCAGCTATTAAAAATGCCACTGATGAAGTGACTAATTCCACCACAGAACGGGTGGCAAAAACACGTCCCTGCACTTGGGTTTTCACCTTGGCTAGCCAGATTGCATTGTGATAACTACCAAGAAAAGGAAAGTTAAGAGACGAGCAAAACTGAGTAGGAATCCAAATTAACGGACTTCTACCCAAACCGAAGGCAATTTTGCTCAAACCTGCACCAATCATCCCGATAAGTACTCCATTGATGCGGCGTTTGTTACCTCCCCAACTGCTAACAACTAAAGCACCTATCACACCTCCAATACCTGCGGCTGAGGCTAAACTACCTAAAATTTGAGCGTCATTTCCAGTGCGAGCCAAAATCAACGGAGAATAGAGTGCAGCACCGATGTCATGAGCAAACCAAAACCAAGACGCGAGAACTAGCATTGCCAGTAAACTAGGACGTGCAGCAATGTAGTGCCAACCGTAGCTGAGTTCCTGTCTGATGTTAGTGCTAGTTTGTAGTTCTACTGACTTGATAGCAGGTTGCGGGATCTGCACTAGCAAAACAGTAATAATGGCGATCGCAAAAGTAGTGAGATCAATCATTAAGATACCAGCTATACCAATAACTAGATAAAGAACGCTTGCTAATGCTGGTGCAACGATATTAGAGCCGTAACCAGCCAGGAAACCCATACTACTAGCTCGGTTGTAATGTTGCTTTGGTACTATTACAGATATTGATGCCGAAAACGCCAGTGTTTGAAATTGCTCAAATGTGCCTTTGATGGCCATAATCAAGTAGAGATGCCACATTTGCAAATGCTGCGTCAGGTAAAGCAACAAAACAGTTATATTCATTACAGCGCTCACCGTATCAGTCAGTATAATCAACAATTTGCGAGGAGCGCGGTCAACTATGACACCAGCTATAGGTGCAAATAGAATTTGTGGCAGTTTTGTAAAAAAAGTCAACAACGCCAGTGGTGTAGCTTCACCAGTGAGTTGCCATACCCAGATAGTCAGGGCAAAGTCTGTCATACTACTGCCAATGAGCGAAACCGCCTGACCAAACCAGACAGTCATAAAAGTCCGCATACCAGTTTGACGAGTAGGTAAGGTCATAAAGTTGTGAACTAGTTACTATCTGGCGGCTCTATTAAGCTTGTATGGCTCAATCTGATGGCTGCTTGACGGCGGGCGATCGCCCACTGTCGCTGTCGCCACATCAACAACCCTGTAATCAACAAAAAAGTAGGAACTAACCCCACAACTACATACAAAATCATCATCAGTTGTCCACCATAACGCCCTGTGTGCAGGATAAATATACTAAATACAGCATTTGCGAATTTAGTTCTCAGTGACTCAGTCAGTGGATTATTTATCCGCAACACTTCGCCACTATATTGATCCACATATAAATGAGTTAGACCATAATAAGTCACTTCCAAAGGCTGTTTCTTGATTAAAAAAACGGCTTCTTCTGGTTTCTCTGGATAAGAAATAAGAGTCACTCTTCCAGCAGGAAAAGCAATATTAGCCAACTCCAAAATTTTGCTCATCTTCAGAGGCGCTTGACCCGCAATTACTTTTGAGGTTGGGTTAGGAATGACAGGCATATTTGTTAGGTAATACATTACTTGTCGCGTCTCTTTAGTAGCAGTCAAGCAGAACCCTGTTAAAGCTAGCAACAGCAAAAAGCCTACAGATAAAATCCCGACAAATTTATGCAGGTCATAATTTACTAATTTCCCAGGCGCACGCCAGCGAATTTTAAATCCTAGAATCAGTCTATGCCAACCATTCCAAAGTATGATTCCAGAAATACTCATTAACACTAACAAAATGCCAAAAACACCGACAAATTTTTTTCCGATATCTCCAGCTAAAAATGATTCATGAATTTCATAAATTATTCCCATTAAGCTGCTTTCCCATTGCAAAGCACCGAGAATGATATTTGTATAAGGATTCACATATACATCCAAAGATTTATCTTCTTTAGAGGTGATAGTGACTTTATAGGCATCACTCAGAGAATTTGGCATCTCGATTGATGAAACTTGCCAATCAGGGTAAGCCTTGTTTACAGTTTCTTCAATCTCATCAACTGATATGCTTTGTGCTTGCGGTATTACTGTCGTTAATGGTGAATTTAGTTGATGGTGAATTTCATGCCAGAAGACAAGAGCGCTCCCGGTTAAGCCAATCACAGCTATGACTATTCCGAGTGCAATTCCTATCAAGCGGTGTAACAAGAGAGCAGCTGGGCGGAGTTTCATAACCTTGATTGCTGTAGAGGGCAAAATATTCAGGAGGCAGAAGGCAGGAGGCAGGAGGCAGGAGGCAACCTACCCTTAAAAGAGTGGGATTGAAACAATGACGTTTTATACCTCGCTACAAGTAGTATCAGTATAATTATTTATTCAAACTAGGCTCAAACCCAGAACTAAAGTTGTAATTGATACTACTCATACCTTCTGCCCTCTGCCTGCTGCCTTCTGCCTTCTGAATTATCAAAACTGCCAAGAAATTGTTCCCTGCACAGTCAAAGGTTGACCATAAAAAACACGTGTGTCACTGTTAGCCGTTTCAAAATAAGTAATATCAAATAAGTTTTTGATATTCAGTGCTACTTTGAAGTTATCTCTTCTGTAATAAATCGCAGCATCTGTGCGGATATAGCTGGGTATTTTAAAAGAATTTTCTAAGTCTCCCTGTCGTTCATCCACATAAAATAGCCCTAAGCCAAAGCCTAACCCTCGTAAATTACTATTTTGAATTTCATAGGTAGTCCATAAGCTCAAAGCATTTGCCGGCACATTATTGAGTTTATTACCAATAGGAAAATCATTATCCCGAGTAATTTTGGCATCTGTATAAGCATAGGAAGCAATAACATTCCATCCTGGCAAAACTTCTCCAGTGATATTTAACTCAATTCCTCTACTTCTTTGCTCTCCTGTTTGAATAGAAAAAAGTCCTGATGCATCGGTAGTTAAAACATTAGAGCGAGTTAGTTCATAAAAAGCCAGAGTTGACGAAATTTTCTCTGTAAAATCTGCTTTGATACCTACTTCATACTGAGTACCTTTTTCTGGTTTAAAAAGTTGATTATCTAATCCTGAACCTATAACTTGTTGAAACGACTTACTGTAGCTAGCATAAAGGGAAATAGGTTTGATTGGTTGATAAACTATACCTATCCTGGGACTAAATACTTCGTCTTGTTTAAAACTATTACTTGATGAATTAGATAAATTTTCAAAACTTTGGTTAGCAATATCAAACCGCCCACCTAAAAGTACTTTGAAATTATCTGTCAAGGAAATTTGATCTTGGAGGTAGATACCTAAAACCTCTGATTTAGTGACATTTTCAGCTAGATTTCTTGTATTAAATCGAGAGTTATTGTAAATTGGGTTAAATAAATCCAGTGGAGCTAACGAAAATAAAGCTAAACGGTTTCTAAATTCGTCTCTAGATAAATTGAACCCTGCAACCAATTGGTGTTTAATACTGCCAGTATTAAATTTGCCAACAATATAATTATCTAAGTTGTAGACATCTCTAAATTGACCACCATTTTCTGCTTGTGACCTAACACCACCTCTGTTAAGAAAACGACCATCTTCTGATAAACCAGTAGAAAAAGTATTCAATAAATCGTAAGTGCGGAATGATGCTCGAAAAGCGTTTTGTAGCTTCCAATTTTCACTAAAACGATGCTCAAAGTCATATCCTATACGAAAAACACTACGTTTGTAGAAATCTGAAGGTTCTCCAGTAAATCGGTTCAGGGAAATTTGACCGTTGGGATTTGGTAAAACAGTACCTTTAGCAGGCAATCCCGTATAATTCTTCTGTTCGGTATTTAAATACTCTGCTGCTAATGATAGTGTGGTGTTTTTACCTATCAGCCAAGTCAAAGCAGGTGCAATAAAGGAATTATCTATATTCGCAAAATCAACAAAACTATCCGATTTTTGAATTGAAGCATTCAGCCGATATAGGACTGTTTTGGTATCGTTGATTGGACCAGAAAAATCTAGAGCGCCTTGATATAAATTGTAGCTGCCGATTGTGGCTGACAAACTATAAAAAGGTGTGCTTAGAGGCTGCTTTGTGATGATGTTAATTGTGCCACCTGGGGAACCTTGTCCATAAAGTACAGAAGCCGGACCTTTGAGGACTTCTATACGTTCGACATTACTAAGTACAGAACTGACTTCGTTGGTTGTATCCCTCAAACCGTTTCTTGTGCTTTCGCCGCTAAAACCTCGAATAAGAAATTGATCGAAGGAATTTATTGAGGAATTTTGCGGTGTTACACCTGCGACATTTTGCAGTGCGTCAGCCAAGCGTTGCGCTTTTTGATCTTCTAGCAATTGCTGGGGAATTACTTGTATGGCTTGCGGAATGTCGCGCAAAGGTGTGTCTGTTCGGGTTGCACTGCTGGCGTTATCAGCGCCGTATTTGTCTTGCTCACCTGTTACTACTAGTTCAATGGGTGCGTCACTTGCATCTGATGGTTGACTGGCCGGAGCCTCACTTTCTGCGGGTGGTTGTGTTGCAGTTGCAGTAGATGCGATCGCAAACACCAACCCTGAATCCTCATCAAACAACTCAATTGTTGGTAAAGTCTGCTCACCCACCACTGTGACTCGCACAGTATTTGCATCAATATTTGTAACTGTTACCTCAGTAATTCCCGCGATTGGTTTCTCAGAACGAAATGTAAAAGCTTCACCCGACGGTAAACGCAACTGGCCGCCAGCTACATCTGCGATAAAACTATTACCCGTACTGCGGTTGGTAATTTGTAGTTTTTCTCCTTGAGTCGTCTGTAAAATTACCTCGACACCTTTGTTGCTGGGATTAGCTTTTACTCCTGTAATTTGTACCACTTCTGGTGTTGGCGACTGTGCGAGTAATGCTGCACCACCTCGAAGGGGTTTGTTGAATGTAGATTTATCTGGAGCTTTCTCACTTCTAGCAGGAGTGGCGATCGCCACAACAACTGCACCTGCCAACAGCAGACTGGGAAACAATTTATCTAACTTCATTTATCTACTTGCTCTCAACCACACTACTTGCCTGTATCCAAGGACTCGAAGAAATACTTTGATAAGAATTCTTATTTAACTGGATATTGTCCCCACAATACTATGAGGTGGTTGCAGACACAAGATAATTAATAATCTTTCTTAACTGAATAGATTTTCTAGTCCAGACTGGAAAAAAACCAAGTTGAGGGTATAAAATAACTTTCTTGTTTATCAGTATTTTTTACACCTATGTTAGCGCTCTGACTCATGGATTTGCCTCATATTGCGACTCAACTGATTTATTCCTATGTCAAATTTAGTTTATCCTCTTGTTTCTCTTAGGTTATAAACTTGTCATCTATCTAAAGATAGAAGTGTATATATCATTATTTTAATTAATGACTGAGCGGATTATTGATAATATTTTTATAATTTATGCTATTGCTAATGCAAGTAGTTTTCGATATGTTGATAGGTGGTAAATACAAAAGAGTTTCAATAACTCAATGAAGCTCGCACCACTTTTATTCCTATCAATTGAATAATTGAGCTATTTGCGGAAAATAGAGAAGCTATTTGTGTGACATAGCTTTACCTAAAGCTACTGAAATTTTTTCAAAAATCAAATCATACCAAACTGCAATCTAAAACGTAATATTGAAACCCACAGCAGGGCGGGAAAACCCCGCCCCTACCAAAATCTTAATTACATATCAGAACGCGGATTGGTATCAGATTCCTATATTTTCTGTAGAGGTTATGGATTTGCTCTTTCTTGTTCTTGTAATGAGAGTTAAAAGAGCAGTGCTTCAGGGTGACGTTTAAGTTGTGACAACAAAAATGAGTAAATTTTCGCATAGCTTGCTGGAAGTACCTCATAACTGTTCTACAGTTGTGGAACTCTCACGCTTCAGAAGCTTGACGCAGCCAGATAGAGATGCTTTTAGCTTCTTGCTGGATGAGGAAACAGAACCAGCGACGCTAACCTATGAAGAATTGGATAGGCGATCTCGTCGCATAGCGGCTCAATTACAAAAATTAGGTTTGACTGGAGAACGAGCCTTACTACTTTATCCCGCAGGACTAGATTTCTTAGTAGCTTTTTTCGGTTGTCTATATGCAGGAGTGGTGGCTGTAACTGCATATCCCCCGCGCAATCAGCGCAACACACCCAGAATCAAAGCTATTGCTCTAGATGCACAAGCAGCGATCGCACTGACGACGACAGAAATATTGTCTACTGTCCAATCTTTGATGACAGCAAAGACCGATGTCGAATCTTTGCAGTGGCTAACTACCGACAATCTAGCCTTGGGGATAGAAAATACTTGGCAAGAACCTACTATTAGTCCCGATACCTTAGCCTTTCTACAATACACTTCTGGCTCTACAGGTACACCCAAAGGTGTGATGATTAGTCATAGCAACTTACTGCACAATGCCAGTACTACTTACCAATTCATGGAGCATTCCCCAGAAAGTAAGTTTGTGACGTGGTTACCGATGTACCACGATATGGGTCTGATTGGAGGTATATTGCAACCTTTGTATGGTGGTTTTCCTTGCATCATTATGCCTCCAGCCTCCTTTCTGCAACGCCCTTATCGTTGGTTGCAGGCTATATCCAAATACAAAGGTACAACAAGTGGTGGGCCTAACTTTGCCTATGATTTATGTACACAAAAAATTACTCCAGAACAAAAAGCCACCCTTGACTTAAGTAGTTGGAGTGTTGCGTTTAACGGTGCTGAACCGATTAGACATGATACCTTAGAGCGGTTTGCAGCAGCTTTTGCAGAATGTGGCTTTCGTCAAGAAGCTTTTTACCCTTGTTATGGAATGGCTGAAACAACGCTGATGGTTTCTGGTGTGCAAAAAGCAACAGCACCAACGATTAAAACCATCCAGAAGCCTGCATTAGCATCAAATCGAGTAGTTGCATCATCTGCTGAAGATGAAGATGTGTACTATTGTGTGAGTTGTGGTCAGGTCATACCAGAACAGAAAATAGCGATCGCTAATCCAGAAACATTGAGTAGTTGTCAGCCTGATGAAATTGGAGAAATTTGGGTATCTGGTCCGAGTGTGAGTATAGGTTATTGGTCTCGTTCACAAGAAACCGCACAGACATTCCACGCTTATCTATCAGACACCAAAGAAGGGCCATTCCTACGGACAGGGGATTTAGGTTTTTTGCACAATGGTGAACTATACATTACAGGTAGAGCCAAAGATTTAATCATCATTAGAGGACGCAATCTCTATCCACAAGATATTGAACTGACCGCAGAACGCAGCCATAAAACATTACGCGCCGGAAGCGTCGCAGCCTTTGCGGTAGAGGTGGAAACAGCAGAACGACTAGTAGTAGTACAAGAATTAGAGTTTCGCGCTAAACCCAATATAGAAGAAGTTTCTCGTGCTATTCGCCAAGCAATTACAGAAGAACATCAAGTGGAAGTTTATGCAGTTGTTTTAATCAAAGCTGGTACTATTCCCAAAACTTCCAGTGGTAAAATTCAACGTCGTGCTACCAAAACAGCTTTTTTGGCAAATACATTAGAGGTTGTTGGTAGCAGTATTCTGGAAATTACCCAAACAACAACAGCAGAAAATTGTCTAACACGCACAGAATTACTAGCAGTAAAGCCAGAACAACGACAGCAGTTATTAAACTCCTATTTACAAAACCTAGTATTACGAGTACTGAGAGTAACAGCTTCTCAGGTAGAAATAAAGCAACCTTTGACCAGTTTGGGTTTAGATTCCCTGAAAGTTTTTGAGTTAAAAAACCGGATTGAGATTGATTTTGGAGTAGCTATATCTGTAGCCGACTTCTTTGACGGTGCGAATATTGCTGATTTAACAAACCAAATCCTAGACCAAACTAATTACAATTTTCATAGTGTATATTTGCCAATCTCTAGGGTAGAGACAGCCACTAACAAATATCCACTTTCCTTTACTCAAAAGCAGTTATGGTTTATTAATCAACTACAACCAGGAACAGCTACATATAACATTTCTGTAGCTATTCATCTCACAGAAAAGTTAAATGTACCTGTATTGGTTCGCAGCCTCAACGAGATTATTCAAAGACACGAAATATTACGCATCAGCTTTGATGTTGTCAATAGTGAACCCATTCAAAAAGTTGTAGATGTAGCTACATTAAATTTATCAGTAGTTGATTTGCGAGATTTATCTGAGCAACAACGACAGACAGAAGTACAAAAATTATCTTTACAAGAGGCTCAGTCATTTTTTGATTTAGAAAAAGCACCTTTATTACGAGCCAAACTGCTACATTTAACAGCAGAAAAGTCAATATTAATTTTGACATTACATCATTTGGTTAGTGATGGTTGGTCAATCAATATTTTAGTGAAAGAATTATCAGCAATATATCAAGCTTTCCTAGAAAATAAACCCTCTCCGTTACCTCAGCTTGCTGTAAAGTATACAGATTTTGTCTATTGGCAACAAAAGTGCTTGCAAGGTGAAATTATAGCAAAACATTTAACTTATTGGCAGCAGCAGCTAGGCGGAAATCTCCCGGTATTACAACTACCTACAGACCGTCCCAGACCACCAATACAGACTTTTAGAGGAGCGCAGCAGAAGTTTGTCTTGTCTACAAGTTTAACTCAAGCCATAAAACAGTTAAGTCAACAAGAAGGAACTACTTTATTTATTACCTTGTTAACGGCTTTTAAAACTTTGCTTTACCGCTACACAGGTCAAGAAGATATTCTTGTTGGTTCACCAATTGCTAACCGTAATCGTGTAGAACTGGAACAGTTAATTGGGTGTTTTGTTAATACTTTGGTATTACGTACTAATCTAGAAAGCAATCCTACATTTATAGAATTGTTGGGACGAGTGCGAAAAGTAGCAATTGATGCTTATACTCATCAAGATTTGCCCTTAGAAAAACTAGTAGAAGCATTACAACCAAATCGGGATTTGAGCTATAATCCACTATTTCAAGTGATGTTTGTACTGCATAATCCTGCATCAAATAGCATCTTGAAAACCAAGGAAATTGAGACAGGAACAGCCAAATTTGACCTCCTGCTATCGATGATAGATAGTGAAGCAGGATTAACAGGAACGCTAGAATACAATACTGATTTATTTAATTCCCATACTATTACCCGGATGGTTGGTCATTTTCAAACCTTACTAGAGGGTATAGTGAGGAATTCTCACCAACGTATTTCTGAGTTACCAATATTGACACCCGCTGAACGTCAAACGCTATTGGTTGAGTGGAATAACACTCAGGTGAATTATGTCCAAAAAGCTTGTATCCATCACTTGTTTGAAGCGCAAGTTGAAAAAACACCGACAGATGTAGCAGTAATTTTTGCTCACCAAAAACTTACCTATCGAGAGTTAAACAATCGAGTCAATCAACTAGCTCACTACCTACAAAATGTAGGTGTGAAACCAGAAACTTTGGTTGGAATCTGTATGGAACGCTCTATCGAAATGGTAATTGCAATATTGGCAATCATGAAAGCAGGTGGAGCTTATTTACCGCTAGATCCTACTTATCCTCAAGAGCGTTTAAAGTTCATGTTAGCAGATGCTCAATTACCATTGTTGCTAGTGCGATCGCATTTAATTAATGAACTACCACCACACCAAGCTCAAGTAGTAAGTATCGATAACGATGGTACAGAATTCGCTGGTTATAGCCAAGCTAATCCAGTTAGTAATGTACAGCTAGAAAACGCGGCTTATGTAATTTATACTTCTGGTTCCACAGGAAAACCCAAAGGGGTAATTA
This sequence comes from Fortiea contorta PCC 7126, assembly GCF_000332295.1. GTDB lineage: Bacteria > Cyanobacteriota > Cyanobacteriia > Cyanobacteriales > Nostocaceae > Fortiea > Fortiea contorta. The sequence goes on from NZ_KB235930.1 coordinate 2,253,540, forward strand.
ACACTCATCAAGGTTTATGCAATCGCTTACTGTGGATGCAAGATACTTATCAATTAACATCAAGCGACAGAATTTTACAAAAAACGCCCTTCAGTTTTGATGTTTCTGTCTGGGAATTCTTCTGGCCTTTGTTTACTGGTGCAACTTTAGTCCTAGCTAAACCAGGTGGACATCAAGATGCCAGCTATTTAGTGCAACTCATTACACAGCAGCAAATTACAACATTGCATTTTGTACCCTCAATGCTGCAAGTGTTTTTAGAGGAACCAGCACTGGAGAATTGTGATAGTATCAGAAGGGTAATTTGTAGTGGTGAAGCACTACCTCTAGAACTTCAAGAACGCTTTTTTGAACTATTGAATGCAGAATTACATAATCTCTACGGACCGACAGAAGCAGCTATTGATGTTACTTATTGGCGTTGTCAACCAAAGAATAATGAAAGAATTGTTCCTATTGGTCGTCCCATTGCTAACACACAAATATATATATTAGATAAACAATTACAACCTGTGCCAATTGGTATTCCCGGAGAATTACATATTGGTGGTGTGGGTTTAGCGCGGGGTTATTGGTGTAGAACGGAATTAACTAATGAAAAGTTTATTTCTAGTCCTTTTGCACCAGAAAAACGACTCTATAAAACAGGAGATTTAGCACGTTATCGTGTTGATGGCTCAATTGAATTTTTAGGAAGAATTGACTATCAAGTGAAAGTGCGCGGTTTTCGGATTGAATTAGGAGAAATTGAGACGGTTATAGCACAATATCCTCATGTGCGGGAAACAGTGGTCACGGCTGATGAAAACCGTTTGATTGCTTATGTAGTTCCTACAGCGATATTTACTGTAAGTGAATTAAGGCATTTTGTTAAAGAAAAACTCCCGGAGTATATGCTTCCTGCTGTCTTTGTCATGTTAGAAGCGTTACCTCTTACTCCTAATGGTAAAGTAGACCGTACTGCTTTACCAGCGCCAGATAACTTACGTCCAGAATTAGCAACTAATTATCAAGCGCCTCAATCTGAAGTAGAAAAAACAATAGCTAAGGTTTGGAAACAGGTACTACAGCTAGAAAAGGTCGGAATTTATGACAATTTCTTTGATATTGGTGGACATTCTTTGCTGGTGGTGCAGGTAAATAATCAACTCAGAGAAATTTTGCAGCGAGATTTATCAATTGTAGAAATTTTTCAGAATCCAACTATTAAATCACTGGCAGAATATTTAAGTCAAAAATCATCAGAAACGACAATTTTGGCGAAAATGCGTGAAAGAGTGGGTAAACAAAAAGCAGCTTTGAAGCAACGCCATCAAGTAAATAGTCGTGGAAAATGAATTATTTGGGCAAGGGAACGGGGAAGAATAAATCTTTTTTACCTCACGCATAGACACGAAGTGGCTTCCCGCAGGGTAGGCGCAAAGACAAGCCAGTGCGTTGGGCGGCTCCGCCGACTTGAAGCAACTGGCGCGCAAAGAAGAATGCAAAATTAACTACTTTTACAAGAAGTTTATTATTAATGAAGTAATGGAAGCATTTGAAGTAATTTAAAAGGTAAGTTGTAGGTTATGGAAGGTATTGCTATTATCGGCTTGGCTGGGCGTTTTCCTGGAGCAAAAAATATTACGGAGTTTTGGCAGAATTTATGTGATGGAGTTGAGTCAATTTCTCAATTTAGTGATGATGAGTTAATGGCTGTGGGAGTGGATTCGTCATTACTTAATAATCCTAACTATATAAAAGCTGGGGCTGTATTAGAAGATGTAGATTTATTTGATGCTGGCTTTTTTGGTTTTAATCCTAAAGAAGCGGAAATGACTGAGCCGCAACATCGTTTATTTTTAGAATGTGCTTGGGAAGCGTTGGAAAATGCTGGTTATGACTCTCAAAGATGTGACAGTCGGATTGGTGTTTATGCTGGTGCTAGTTTAAATAATTATTTGACTTTTAGCTTAAATGGCGATCGCATTGGTTCAGCGTCTAGTTTCCAAAAGCTAATTGGGATTGATAAAGATTTTCTGTCTACTCGCGTTTCTTACAAGTTAAATCTGACTGGGCCAAGTTTAACAGTCCAAACGGCTTGTTCTACTTCTTTAGTAGCCACTGCTTTAGCTTGTCAAAGCTTGCTGAATTATCAATGTGATATGGCTTTGGCGGGTGGGGTTTCGATTCGTGTACCCCAAAAAACCGGGTATTTACACCAAGAAGGCGGAATTTTATCGCCTGATGGTCATTGTCGCGCTTTTGATGCTAAAGCCAAAGGGACAGTTATTGGTAATGGTGTGGGGGTGGTGCTGTTAAAACGGTTATCGGATGCGATCGCTGACCGAGATCACATCTATGCTGTAATTAAAGGTAGCGCTATCAATAACGATGGTTCTAATAAAATTGGCTACACTGCACCCAGCGTCAATGGCCAAGCAGAAGCGATCGCCGAAGCAATAGCACTCGCTGATGTGGAACCGGAAACAATCAGCTATGTCGAAACTCACGGTACAGGAACTGCTTTAGGCGATCCCATTGAAATCTCGGCGTTGACAAATGTCTTTCGTGGACAGACTGAGAAAACAGGTTTTTGTGTGATCGGTTCTGTGAAAACAAATATTGGACATCTAGACGCTGCGGCTGGGGTTACAGGCTTAATCAAAACGGCTTTGGCTTTGCAACATCAGTTGATTCCTCCCAGCTTAAACTTTGAACAACCCAATCCAGAAATTGACTTTGCTCATAGTCCTTTCTACGTCAACACTCAGCTGACACAATGGAATACAACTTCTACACCGCGTCGCGCGGGAGTTAGTTCTTTAGGTATTGGTGGGACGAATGCTCATGTCATTTTAGAAGAAGCACCAATACAATTCAAAATTCAAAATTCAAAAGTCAAAAGAGAATATTTGCTGTTGTGTTTATCAGCTAAAACTGATTTGGCGCTAGAAACTGCTACTAAAAATTTGGTTCAACATCTCAAACAACATCCTGATGTGGATTTGGCAGATGTTGCTTACACTTTGCAAGTAGGGCGTGCAGTATTTAATCATCGCCGTGTTGTGGTTTGTAAAAATATTCCAGAAGCAATCAACGCGCTAGAAATTATAAATCCTCAACAAGTATTAACTCACTTTGAAGAACCAATTCAACGCTCTATCACCTTCATGTTTCCGGGACAGGGCGCTCAATATGTAGATATGGGGCGGGAGTTATACAACACCCAGAATAGATTTCGGGAAGAGGTAGATCGTTGTTGTTTGTTACTCGAACCGGATTTAGGATTAGATTTACGTACAATTATTTATCCAGAAGAATCTGAAAAACAAGCGGTAACTAAACAACTAAAACAGACATCTTTAGCGCAACCAGCATTATTTGTAATTGAGTATGCTTTAGCTCAACTGTGGATGTCTTGGGGTATCTCTGTGCAAGCTATGATTGGTCATAGTATTGGGGAATATGTAGCTGCTTGTTTAGCTGGGGTAATGTCGTTAAAAGATGCGTTAGCTTTGGTTGCTGTGCGTGGGCGACTGATGCAGCAAATGACTACAGGTGCGATGCTTTCTGTATCTGCGTCAGCGTCGGAGGTTAAAGCTTTGCTCAACAAAGATTTAGCTTTAGCCGCTAATAATGCACCTTCTTTATGTGTGGTTTCGGGAACCCATGCAGCCTTAGATAAAATTGCTGAACAGCTTAAAAATAAAGGTATAGAATGTCGCTATTTACAAACTTCCCATGCTTTTCATTCCGCAATGATGGAACCAATGCTACAACCATTTATTGCGGAACTAGAAAAAGTCAAACTTCATCCTCCCAAAATTCCTTTTATTTCTAATTTGACGGGTACTTGGATTTCACCAGAGGAAGCGACATCTCCAGATTATTGGGCGCAGCATTTACGTCAAACAGTACAATTTTCCAATGGTTTATCAGTTTTGTTGGAGGAAAGCGATCGCATCTTCTTAGAAGTAGGTTCAGGACGGACTTTATGTAGTCTCGTCAAGCAACACACCCAAAAAGCAGCCGGACAGGTAGTGTTACCTTCCCTACGTCATCCCCAAGATGAAAAATCAGATGTTAATTTCTTGCTCAATATTTTAGGGCGGTTGTGGTTAGCAGGCGTTGAGATAAATTGGTCGGGATTTTACACCCACGAACAACGTTATCGCTTACCTTTACCGACTTATCCTTTTGAACGTCAGCGTTACTGGATTGAACCAGAAATATCAACTCAAATATCCAGCAAAGTTGAAAGTAGACAGGGTAAAAAGCCTAATATTAATGACTGGTTTTATATTCCTTCTTGGAAACTAATTCCCCTCGTTAAAACCAAATATATTACGTCTAATTATACTTTAATTTTTGTTGATGAATTTGGTTTAGGTTTACAACTTGTGCGAAAATTACAACAATTGGGACAGCATGTCATCACTGTGAAAGTAGGAGAAGAATTTGCTCAACTTGATAGTAATACATACGCTATCAATCCGGCTCAAGCAGATGATTATCAGAATTTGCTGCGACAATTAAGCGCACAGGGAAAAACCCCGAATACAATTGTCCATTTGTGGAGTATTAGTCAATCACAAACTTTATCTTGGGAAACGACTCAAAACTTAGGTTTTTACAGTCTTGTTTACCTAGCGCAAGCTATTGGACAACAGATAAATGATGCAGTGCAAATTTTAGCGATCGCTAATCATCTGTATGACATCATAGGAAATGAAGAATTATCTCCTGAGAAAACGACTATATTAGGCGCTTGCAAAGTTATTCCTCAAGAATATCCGCATATTAGTTGCCGTCTGATTGATATATTATTACCAAAATCAATCAGCGACGATTTTCTAGAACAATTACTAGCAGAATTAACAACTGCGTCAGAAAATGCCATAATTGCCTACCGTAATCATTACCGTTGGGTGCAAACATTTGAGCCAATAGTGCTAGAACCAGTTACGGAAAACAGAAGCCGCTTGCGACAAGGAGGCGTATATTTAATCACAGGTGGTATGGGAGGCATGAGTTTAGTTTTAGCTGAATATCTGGCGAAAACAGTGCAAGCCAAGCTGGTTTTATTAGGACGTTCATTACCATTTGATAATGAAAAAGTCAAACAATTAGAAGCGTTAGGTGCAGAAGTATTAGTACTGACGGCTGATGTGACTAATTATGAACAGATGGAAAGTGCGATCGCACAATCTCTACAACGCTTTGGTACAATTCACGGTGTCATCCACGCAGCTGGTATTGCTGGGGCTGGGATGATTCAACTCAAAACACCAGAAATAGCCAAAAAAGTTTTTGCACCCAAAATTCAAGGAACAATAGTTTTAAATAATGTTCTCAAAAACATCAATTTAGACTTCTTAGTTCTTTGTTCATCTTTAAGTTCCATCCAAGGAGGATTGGGACAAGTAGATTATTGTGCTGCTAATACCTTTTTAGATGCCTTTGCTTACTGGAATACAGTCACAAATAACCGATTTACAGTTGCTATTAATTGGGATGCTTGGCAAGAGGTTGGTATGGCAGTAAATACAAGTGTTCCTAATGAAATCAAAAGCTGGCGTGCAGAAACTTTACAAAATGCTATCTTACCTCAAGAAGGAGTAGAAGTTTTTAGCCGAATTTTAGCCCAATCTCTATCTCAAATTATAGTTTCTACCCAAGATTTACCAGCAGGAATCGAGCAGCTTAATCGATTGATTTTATCTTTTGTGCAAAAGCCAGTAAATTCTTGTCAAGCATCTGCTAGTAGACATGCACGCACTTTACAAGATAATACTTATGTAGCTCCTCGTAATGCCATTGAAGAAACTATTGCCAATATTTGGGAAGAACTTATAGGTATTGAAAAAATAGGAATTTATGATAACTTCTTTGAATTAGGTGGACATTCTTTACTAGCTGTTCAGACTATCTCCCGCTTGCGAGAAGTTTTTCAAGTCGAATTACCACTAAGTACCCTGCTTTTTGATGCGCCGACAATTAGCAGACTAGCTACTGCGATCGCGGAAAAACAAGCACAAATTGAGGAACTTGAAGAGGTAGAAAAAATGTTAGTAGAAATAGAAAATCTTTCTATTCATGAAGTCAATCAACAGCTATTTAAAGAACAAAAAAAATAAATTTGTAATTTATATGATGAGGTGATTATTAGTGAGTGATATTATTCAAAGAATAGCCGCTTTAACTCCAGAAAAACGGGCATTATTAGAATTGCGGTTAAAACAGAAAAACTTGCTACAAAAAAAATGGACATCTATAGCAAAACGAAAAGCACAGGATGCCTTATATTTATCTTTGATTCAAGAGAAATTTTGGATTATTCAGCAATTACAACCAGATTTATCTGCATATAACGAATCAAACCTGCTTAAAATCACAGGTAATCTCAACAAAAATGTTTTAGAAAAAAGCCTCAATACAATTATTCAACGTCATGAAATTCTCCGTACTAGCTTTCGAGTGGTAGATGGTCAAACTATACAAAATATTGCTCCGGCAATCCAAATAACTCTACCAATAGTAGACTTGCAAGATTGCTCTAAAATTGAACAAGAAGCAAAAGTAAAGCAGCTAGTAATCGAGCATTCAAGCCTGCCTTTCGATATTACCGAAGCGCCACTATTACGAGCTGTTCTTATTCGGTTGCAAGAGCAAGAATATCTCTTGCTGTTTACCATACACCACATTATTTTTGATGGTTGGTCTAGCCGAGTTTTTTATCAAGAACTAGCAGCACTATATCAAGGTTTCTGCCAAGATATTCCAGTAATTTTGCCAGAATTACCGATTCAGTATGCAGACTTTGCACTGTGGCAAAGACAATCATTAAATAATGAGGAGAAATGGCACCAACTGACATACTGGAAGCAGCAACTCCAAGATGCACCACCAATTCTCAACTTACCAACAGACTATCCCCGCCCCGCCCAGCAAAGCTTTCGGGGTGCGCGTGCGACTATTATAATTACAGAGGCGATCGCTCATGCACTCAAATCCTTGAGTCAGCAAGCAGGTGTCACCCTGTTCATGGTGATACTAGCAGCATTTAAAACTTTGCTCTACCGCTATACCGGACAGACAGACTTGTTAGTGGGAACCCCAGTTGCTAATCGGACTCAAATTGAAACAGAGAATTTACTGGGATGTTTTGTTAATAGTGTAGTTTTACGCACAGATGTAGCTGGAGAACCAAGTTTTCGAGATTTGGTGAAGCGAGTCCGCGAGACTGCTTTAGCCGCCTATGCTCACCAAGACTTACCCTTTGAACAGTTAGTCAAAGAACTCCAACCGGAACGCACATTCAGCCACACTCCTCTGTTTCAAGTGATGTGTGTATTCCAAGATACGCCATTGTCAGCCTTAGAACTTCCTGGTTTAACCTTGGCTCCGTTGATGATTGACAATGGAACTGCCAAGTTTGATTTGACACTGTATTTAGAAGATACCAAGCAAGAGCTAATCGGATTTCTAGAGTACAACAGCGATTTGTTCCATCCCGACACCATCAACCGCATGGTGGAACATTTCCAGACTTTACTAGCAGGTATAATTGCCAATCCCGACCAGTGTATTGCCAAGTTACCTTTGCTGACACAGCAGGAACAAAATCAATTAATCGCAAATAATCTGCCGATAAAAATAGATGATTCGTCGCCATTAACCTTACATCAGTTATTTGAGCAGCAGGCGGAAAAAACACCAGATGCAGTAGCTGTGGTGTTTGGTGAACAACAACTAACTTATGCAGAATTAAATATCAAAGCGAATCAGATAGCTCATTATCTGCAAAAATTAGGCATCAAAACAGCAGAATTAGTAGGTATTTCTTTACCGCGTTCTCTAGACATGATCATCGGTATTTTAGGCATCTTGAAAGCGGGAGCAGCTTATGTGCCACTCGACCCTAATTATCCGATAGAGCGACTCGCTTTTATTTTAGAAGATGCTCAGTTACAAGTTATTCTGACTCAAAAACAACTCTGCCAAAAATTAGCCACAAATCAAACACAATTAGTCTACCTGGACGCAGACGGGGAAATTGCTCAACAAAGTAGAGATAATCCCAGCAGTCAAGCTACATCTGCATCCCTGGCTTATATCATCTACACATCCGGCTCTACAGGTCAACCCAAAGGCGTTTTAGTCAACCATCACAACGTGATGCGTTTGTTTGCGGCGACTGATGCTTGGTTTAAATTCAATCATCAAGACGTTTGGACTTTGTTTCACTCCATTGCTTTTGATTTCTCCGTGTGGGAGATTTGGGGTGCATTACTTTACGGTGGGCGTTTAGTGGTAGTTCCTTATGAGATGACGCGATCGCCCCAAGCTTTTTATGAGTTATTATCACAACAACAGGTAACAGTTCTCAACCAAACCCCCTCGGCTTTTCGACAGTTAATCAAAGTCGATGAATCTACCCCGACACCACAGCAATTAAACCTCCGCTACGTGATTTTTGGCGGAGAATCCCTAGAAATTGCCAGTTTACAGCCGTGGTTTGACCGATATGGAGACAAATCACCGCAGTTAATCAATATGTACGGCATCACCGAAACCACCGTACACGTCACCTATAGTCCCTTGACAATAGCAGATTTAACTCCAGTCTCAGGCAGTGTCATTGGTCGTCCGATTCCCGACTTACAAGTTTATGTGCTAGACCAACATCAGCAACTATTACCAATTGGAGTTGCAGGTGAGATGTATATTGGTGGTGCTGGTTTGGCGCAGGGTTATCTGCATCGTCCAGAATTGACAGCCGAAAAATTTATCTCTCACCAATTAGCACCCGAAACACGCCTTTATCGTTCTGGAGACTTAGCACGTTACTTACCTAATGGGGAATTAGAATACCTTGGTCGCATTGATAACCAAGTAAAAATTCGCGGCTTCCGCATTGAGTTAGGAGAAATTGAAACAACTCTGTGTCAACATCCAAATATTAGAGAAACAGTAGTTCTACCTTGGGAAGACGCAGTTAAAAATCAGCGGCTAGTTGCTTACATTGTCCCCAAATTAGAGCCAGCACCAACTACTAAAGAATTACAAAATTGGCTCAAGGAAAAATTACCAGAGTACATGATTCCTGCTTTTTGCGTTTCATTACCTGCCTTACCTTTGACAACTAATGGTAAAGTAAATCGCCGCGCATTACCCGCACCGAATACAGTCAAACCCGAATTAGATCGAGCTTTTGTTGCACCACGAACAAAAATAGAACAAGTGCTAGCTGATATTTGGGCGCAGGTTTTAGGAGTTGCACGAGTAGGTATTGATGATAACTTCTTTGAGTTAGGTGGTGATTCAATCCTCAGTACTCAGATTATTGCTAAAGCTAATCAAGCTGGTTTGCAATTGACTTTTAGAAAGTTGTTTACTCATCAAACCATCGCAGAATTAGCTACTGTTACCGACATCACTCCCACGACTCCAGCAGAACAGGGCGTAATAGTTGGTGAAGTTCCTTTAACTCCCATCCAGCACTGGTTTTTTGAGCAAAATTTACCAGATGCACATCACTGGAACCAAGCCGTTTTGTTAGAACTAGAGCAAACTATTGAGCCTGCATTGATAGCAAAAGCATGGCAATATTTGCTGATTCACCATGATGCTTTACGTCTACGTTTTGTAACTGATGGAGTTAATTGGCAACAGCAGATTGTTCCTCCTGATGGGGAAATATTATTTAAGCAAGTGGATTTGTCAACATTATCAGCGACAGAGCAGACACAAGCTATTTCTGAGATTGCGACTGAATTACAAGCTAGTTTGGACTTATCTACAGGCCCGTTAGTCCGAATTGCCCTGTTTAATTTGGCAGAAAAACAACCCAATCGGCTACTGATTGTGATTCATCACTTAGTAATTGATGGTGTTTCATGGCGGATTTTATTAGAAGATTTACAAACAGTTTATCAACAATTAAGTCGAGGAGAAGATGTAAATCTCCTTGCTAAAACCACTTCTTATAAACAGTGGGCAGAACAACTTAAAGAATATGCCCAATCAAATGTCTTGGAAAAAGACTTAGAATACTGGTTAGCTATAGATAAAGTAGACCAACTGCCAGTAGACTATTCACAAGGCGCAAATACTGAAGCTTCAGCTTGTAATGTATCAATAGCTTTGAATTTAGCAGAAACTAAGGCTTTATTACAGGAAGTACCAAAGGTTTATCACACGCAAATTAATGATGTCTTGCTAACTGCTTTAATCAAAACTTTTGCTGATTGGACAGGCAAAAACGAACTTCTAATTGATTTAGAAGGACATGGACGCGAAGATATTTTTACAGGTGTAAATTTGTCGCGGACAGTCGGGTGGTTTACGGCTATTTTTCCGGTATTCCTCACACTAGAAGCCGATGCTAGTGCAGGGGAGGCGCTGAAGTCAATTAAGGAGCAGTTGCGGGCAATTCCCCAACAAGGTATTGGTTATGGGGTGTTACGCTATCTCAGTGGTAATCAAATCATTATCCAGCAAATGCGATCGCTACCATCAGCCGAAATCAGTTTTAACTACTTTGGGCAATTTGACCAAGCGTTACCCCAAAAACTGTTACGACTTACCCAAGATTTTCCTGGAGTATCCCGCAGCCCTAAAGCTTTGCGTCGCCACCTTTTAGATATCAACGGCTTTGTGGTTGAAGGACAACTGCGTTTGGAGTGGACATACAGTAAAAATATTTACAGACCAGAAACAGTAGAGAAATTAGCACAGAGCTACTTAGAACAAATGCGATCGCTCTTAGTTCACTGCCAATCAGGTAATACTCCTGGCTTCACACCTGCTGACTTTCCCAAAGCCAAACTGACACAAAAAGCTCTTGACCAATTTCTTGCCAGTATTACCAAAGCCAGTGGAGAGGGTTAAAAATGGAAGTCAAAAATATTGCTGATATCTACGAACTTTCACCAATGCAACAGGGCATCCTCTTCCATATTTTGTATGCCCCTGATTCTGAATTGTACTTTGTACATCTTTCCTGCACTCTTCAAGGCGATTTAGATATCTTTGCTTTTGAAAAAGCTTGGCAACGGGTAATAGAAAGACACACCATTTTGCGTACTTCCTTCCATTGGCAAGACCTAGAAAAACCTCTACAAATAGTTAATCGCCAAGTCCAAGTTCCATTAAAAAAATTAGACTGGCGGAGAATATCTCCTACATCGCAACAACAGCAACTAGAGGCTTTGCTTGCAACAGACCGTCAGCAAGGCTTTGATTTCACACAAGCCCCGTTGATGCGACTGTTCCTCATCCAACTTACCGATGACACTTACCAATTTGTCTGGAGCAAAAGCCATTTAATTCTAGATGGCTGGTCACGGGCTTTAGTTCTCAAAGAAGTATTAGATGTTTATCAAGCATTGTGTCGGGGTCAGGATATATCTTTAGCTCCTAGTCGTGCTTATGGAGACTATATTGAATGGTTGCAAGAGCAAGATTTATCTCAAGCTGAGGCATTTTGGCGGCGGATGCTTGGTGATGTGGAAGCTTCTACAAGCTTAGGTGTAGATAGAAATTATGTCTTTGCTGGTGAAAAAATTTACACAGAACAGCAAGTTAAACTTTCCGCAGCAACAACAACAGCACTGCAAACCCTAGCTCAACAAAATCGGCTAACTATCAACACAATTATTCAAGGAGCCTATGCTCTATTGTTAAGCCGTTACAGCAATCAGAATGATGTCATTTTTGGTGTCACATCTGCCGGTCGCCCAGCCAGTGTAGTTGGGGCTGAGTCAATGGTAGGGCTATTTATTAACACTTTGCCAGCGCGAGTACAGGTAAACCTTGAGGAATTACTGCTTCCTTGGTTGCAAAAGTTGCAAGTGCAACGGGCAGAAGTGAACAATTATGAGTACAGTCCTCTAATGCAGGTGCAAGCATGGAGTAATGTTCCTCGGAACTTGCCTTTATTTGAAAGTATCGTTGTTTTTGAAAACTACCCTATGGATGCTTCTCTTAAAGAATGGGGAGGCAATTTAAACGTAAATAATATTCAATCTTCAGAAAAGACCAACTATCCTTTAACTGTAATGGTGGTTCCTGGTACAGAATTAGAATTAAAGTTACTGTACGATCGCCGCCGTTTTGATGCTGCAACTATAACGCGGATGCTGGGTCATTTCTCAACTTTACTAGAAAGTATTGCCACCAATCCCAGCCAAAAACTCAAGGATTTATCTTGGTTAACTGTTAATGAAAAATATCAGTTGTTAATTGATTGGAATAACACTCAAGCTGAGTATCCTGCTCAATGTATCCACCAGCTATTTGAGGCACAGGTAGAAAAAACACCGGATGCTTTGGCAATAGAATTTGCCGACCAATATCTGACATACAGAGAACTAAATCAACGCGCCAATCAACTAGCCCATTACCTACAAGAATTAGGAGTAAAACCAGAGGTACTGGTGGGCGTTTGTGTCGAGCGTTCCCTTGAAATGGTAATAGGATTATTAGCCATCCTCAAAGCTGGTGGCGCGTACCTACCCTTAGATCCAGCCCATCCCTCAGAACGGCTTAACTACATTTTGGAAGATGCTCAAGTATCAATCTTACTGACACAACAAAAGTTAGCTGCAACGCTACTTCAAACAGCAGCCAAAACTATTTATTTAGATACAAACACAGCAAGTATTATTCAATACGATAAGCACAATTCAGTCAACGAAGTTACACCGAATAATCTTGCTTACCTCATCTACACATCAGGTTCGACAGGCAAACCCAAAGGCGTACAAGTTCCTCATCGTGGTGTAGTCAATTTCTTAAATTCGATGCTCGTGTCTGTAGGGATGACACAGCAAGATATTCTCTTATCAGTTACTACTATTACTTTTGATATTGCCGCCTTAGAATTGTTCCTACCATTAATTGTGGGTGCGCGTACAGTTGTAGTTAGCCGTGAGGTAGCGAGTGATGGTGTGCAATTAGCTGCCAGCATCGCTAAATACAAAACAACATTTATGCAAGCAACCCCAGCTACTTGGCGAATGTTATTGGCAGCAAGGTGGAAAGGCAACCAACAACTAAAAATTCTCTGTGGTGGCGAAGCTTTACCCGTAGAACTAGCCAACGAGTTACAACAGCGATGTGCTTGTTTGTGGAATGTGTATGGCCCTACAGAAACAACAATTTGGTCTACTATTTATCAAGTTAATCAAATAGGCGATCGCTTCACAAATATTCCCATTGGTCGTCCAATTGCTAACACCCAAATATATATCCTCGACAAGGGGTTGCAACCTGTACCAGTAGGGGTAATTGGTGAACTTTATATTGGGGGAGACGGAGTTACTAGAGGTTATCTCAACCGACCGGAGTTAACAGCAGAACGCTTTATTAGCAATCCATTCAGTGATGTACCAGCAGCAAGGCTTTACAAAACTGGTGATTTAGCCCGTTATTGTGCAGATGGTAACATTGAATTTCTCGGACGCAGCGATTACCAAGTTAAGATTCGCGGTTTCCGGATTGAACTAGGAGAAATTGAAGCGATTGTTTCGCAACATCCAGAAGTTAATGCGGCGGCGGTGATTGCTTGGAAAGATGAATTAGGCGTACAGCGTTTGGTTGGGTACATAGTCCCGCACCAGGAATCATCAGACTTAGTTTATCAACTACAACAATTCCTCAAGCAAAAATTGCCTGAGTACATGATTCCGGCTACCTTTGTGATATTAGAGGCATTGCCGTTAACAGCAAACAATAAAGTAGATAGAAAAGCTTTACCAGCACCAAACAACATTCAGCTAGAAGCAGAATTAGATTTTGTGCCACCTAAGACTGTTGCAGAACAACAATTAGTTGATATCTGGATACAAGTACTGGGTCTGGAAAAAGTAGGTGTAAACCAGAACTTCTTTGAATTAGGTGGAGATTCGATTCGCAGTATTCAAGTACAGTCACAAGCACGAGAGAAAGGGATTAACTTTTCACTGCCACAATTATTTCAATATCAAAGCATCCGCGAACTGCTTAAAAACGTTACAAGTAATGAGGCAGATACTGAATTAATCGCGCCGTCTCAACCATTTAGCCTGATTTCTCCAGAAGACTTGTCAAAGATGCCTGAAAGTGTCGAGGATGCTTATCCTTTGAGCCAATTACAGGCAGGAATGTTCTTTCACAGTGAGTTGAGCCAGGAACAAACTCAAGCAGCCTACCACAATATCACCACTTTGTATTTAAAAGCTCCTTTCCATCTGGAGAAATTACAAATTGCTGTGCAACGTTTAGCCGAATGCCATCCTATACTACGGACTTCATTTCATCTCAATACGTTTAGTCAACCACTACAATTAGTTCACCGCCAAGTTATTATTCCTTTGCGAGTTGTAGATTTGCGTCATCTTTCAGGAAATGAGCAACAGCAAGAGTTAGCTGCTTGGTTAGAAGTAGAACAGCGTCACAAATTTGATTGGGAAAAAGCTCCACTTTTACGTTTACAAATTCATCGCCGTAGTGAAGAAACCTTTCAGTTTAGTTTTACTGAACACCACGCTATTCTAGACGGCTGGAGTATAGCTTTGATGCTAACTGAGTTGTTTACAGAATATTTTTCTCTATTAAACAACGAAGTTTCTGGAATTGATTCGCAAAGAGCGATCGCATTTCGTGATTTCATCGCCAAAGAGCAACAAGCACTAGCATCTCAGGAATGTCAGCAGTATTGGCAAGAAAAGTTATCCGACCACACAGTTACGCTTGTACCTCGTTGGCCTGCAACTTCAACTAATAAGAGTGTAAAACAAGTTTGCCAGCAAGATGTGGCAATATCTCCCCAACTGTCTGATGGATTAAAACAGTTAGCCAAATCTACAGGCGTTCCGCTCAAAAGCGTACTGTTAGCGGCACATTTACGGGTGTTAAATTTGCTGAGTGGACAGTCAGATATAGTTACAGGATTAGTCACTAACGGCAGATTAGAACAAAAAGATGGCGATCGCATTCTGGGACTATTCTTGAATACCTTGCCATTGCGATTACATTTAGATGGTGGGACTTGGCTAGATTTAATTCAAGAAGTGTTTCAAGTAGAGCGAGAATTATTAAATTTTCGTTGGTATCCCCTAGCTCAACTACAGCAGAATTTTGGTGGTCAGTCTCTTTTTGAGGTAGCTTTTAACTTTGTCAATTTTCATGTTTATCAAGGTTTGCAAAATCAGGATAATGTAGAATTTTTGGAAGAAAAATCTTTCCAAGAAACTAACTTCCCTTTGTTTGCTGACTTTAGCCTTAATGCTTTTTCATCGCAAGTAAACTTAGTGCTAGAATACAACGCAGCAGAATTTTCTTCAGCACAAATTCAGGCGATAGGTGGTTATTATGTCAATGCGCTAGCAGCAATGGTACATACACCATCTGCACGCTATGAGTCGCAGTCACTATTATCTGCTGAAGAAACACAACAATTATTGGTCGAGTGGAATCAAACATCCTCTGAGATTTTACCGAATGTTTGTCTTCATCAGTTAATAGAAAATCAAGTTCAACAGACACCTAATGCTGTTGCTGTAGTATTTAACAATCAGCAACTAACTTATGATGAATTAAACTGCCGTGCGAATCAACTCGCACATTATCTCCAAGATTTAGGAGTAAAACCAGAGGTACTGGTTGGTATCTGCGTCGAACGTTCTTTGGATATGATAGTAGGAATTTTGGGCATCCTCAAAGCTGGTGGAGCCTACTTACCTTTAGACCCATCTTATCCGCAGGAAAGGCTAGCGTATATGTTAGCAGATGCTCAAGTACCAGTTTTGTTAACTCAACAGCAACCGCTATCAACATTACCGCCCCACACAGCAAAAGTTATCTGCCTAGATACCGACTGGGAGATAATTTCTCAGCGCTCTTTCTTTAACCCACAATCAAAAGTTACACCCCAAAACTTAGCTTATGTCATCTATACCTCCGGCTCCACAGGTCAATCGAAGGGTGTGATGATTGAGCATCAAAGCTTCGTCAATGCTTATCTAGGTTGGGAGCAAGTTTATCAGTTACGCTCAAAAGCCAGTTGTCACCTGCAAATAGCCAGTTTCGCTTTTGATGTCTTTTCTGGTGATATGGTACGTGCTTTGTGTTCTGGTGGCAAGTTGGTGTTATGTCCCAAAGAGGTATTGTTATCGCCAGAGCAGCTATACGCGCTGATGCTGCAAGAACAGGTTGACTGTGCTGAATTTGTTCCCGTCGTTCTGCGACACTTATGCACATATCTGGAGCAAAATCAACAACGTCTCGACTTTATGCAACTGCTGATTTGTGGCTCTGATAGTTGGTATGGCGGAGAGTATGAGCAATTCCGGTGTTTATGTGGTTCTCAAACACGATTAATCAATTCCTTTGGTTTGACTGAAGCCACTATTGACAGTTCATACTTTGAAAGCATCACCGCTAACTTACCAACAGAGCAATTAGTGCCTATTGGTCGTCCCTTTCCTCACACCCAAATATATATTCTCGACTCCAACTTGCAGCCAGTACCTATTGGTGTGACTGGAGAACTCTACATTAGCGGTAAGGGTTTAGCTAGGGGTTATCGCCACCGTCCCGATTTAACTGCGGCAAAATTCTTACCCAATCCTTTCAGCCATCAACCAGAGGCGAGGCTATACAAAACTGGTGACTTAGCACGTTACTGGGCAGATGGTAATATTGAGTTTCTCAGAAGAAGCGATCGCCAAGTAAAAATTCGCGGTTTCCGCATTGAATTAGGCGAAATTGAAGCAGTATTAAGCCAACATCCGGGTTTAAGAGAATCTGTAGTCACAGTTAGAGAAGACATACCCAACGACCAACGTCTTGTAGCTTACTTTGTTTCCCAATCTGGAGACATTTCTGTATTTCAATTACGTAACTTTTTAAAAGCTAAATTGCCAGCTTACATGATACCAACAACCTTTATGGTATTAGAAGCAATTCCTCTTACCCCCAATGGCAAAATCGACCGTCGCGCCTTACCTGCACCGGACACAGTCGCAGTACAAACAGAAAAAAATCCTGCTCCAGCTTCCACAGCAGTTCAAGAATTACTTATTGGCATTTGGGAAGCAATTTTAGGCATTACACAAATTGGCATTGATGATAATTTCTTTGAATTAGGTGGACACTCGCTGTTAGCTACTCGTGTGATTTCTCAAATTCGTAAAAGTTTCAAAGTAGACTTGCCTTTACGCAATTTATTTGAGTTACCAACAATAGCAGAACTAGCCAAAGAAATTGAAAAATTAAAACAAGCCGAGTTAAAATTAACATTACCGCCTATTAAACCTAGTTCTAGATTAGACAAGATACCTCTTTCATTTCCTCAACAAAGATTATGGTATTTAGAACAATTACAACCTAATCAAACAGCTTTCAATATTTTGGATGCTGTGCGTATTAGTGGTTTACTAAATATTTCTGCTCTAAATAAAAGCCTCAATGAAATTATTCGTCGTCATGAGATTCTCCGTACTACCTTCACTATAGTTAATGGGGAACCTGCTCAAATAATTGCCCCATCTCTAACCCTTAAACTAAATATCTTAGACCTCAGCCAATTAGCAGATAATGAACAGCAGCAAACAGCCTATAAATTAGCACAACAAGAAGCTGAAAAGCCATTTGTTTTAGATAAAGGGCCATTAGTAAGAGCAACCCTTATTAGAGTAACTGAAGCAGATTATATATTGCTTTTGACGATGCACCACATTATTTCTGATGGTTGGTCTACAGGAGTTTTAATTCAGGAATTTCTAGAATTGTATGAAGCCTTTTGTCTGGATAAACCTTCCCCACTTCCAGAATTAGCAATTCAATATGCAGACTTTGCAATTTGGCAGCGTCAGTCTTTCCAAGGAGAAGTATTACAAAATCTACTAGGTTATTGGCAGCAACAGCTTAAAAACTTACCAATTCTCAAATTACCTACAGACTACCCACGACCGGATATTGTTACTTATAATGGTGCAAAACAATCTTTAACACTGAGTAAAACATTATTTGCAGCTATTAAAACTCTGAGTCTGCAAGAAGAAACTACTGTTTTTATGACCTTATTGGCAGCTTTTAATGTTGTCTTGCATTACTACAGTGGACAAGACGAGATTGTAGTAGGTACTGATGTTGCTAATAGAAATAGATCGGAAACTGAAGGCTTAATTGGA
Organism: Fortiea contorta PCC 7126; assembly: GCF_000332295.1. Classification (GTDB taxonomy): domain Bacteria; phylum Cyanobacteriota; class Cyanobacteriia; order Cyanobacteriales; family Nostocaceae; genus Fortiea; species Fortiea contorta. The sequence continues at coordinate 2,271,701 of NZ_KB235930.1, forward strand.
TTTTTTGTCAATCAATTAGTTTTACGTAACTCGGTTACAGGCAATCCCAGCTTTTCAGAATTATTACAAAGGGTCAAGGAAGTAACTTTAGGAGCATATTCGCATCAAGATGTACCTTTTGATATTTTAGTTAATACGCTCAATCCAGAACGTAAACTAAATTTATCACCGTTATTTCAAGTCAAGTTTATTCTCGATAATACGCAAGCACCACCATTAGAACTGGCAGGTTTAACAATTAATCCCCTAGAAATTACTAGAAGTACAACTCAGCTTGATTTAATTTTGAGATTAATAGAAACGCCAAATGGTATGGTTGCTGATTTAGAATACAACACTGATATATTTGTGTCTGGAACTATTGCCAAAATACTCAAACATTGGGAAATAGTTTTGATGCAGGTTGTAAATCATCGGGATCTAAGATTGCAAGAATTAGTAGATGCGATCGCAGCAGCAGAGACACAAGAGAAAAGCCTTGCCAAAATCAAGCATAAACAAGATATTCAACAAAAAATTAAAACAATTAAGCGCAAAGCTATTACATCGTAAATATGAAAAAATTAGAAATTAACAATCTACGCAGGAAAGCGATAAAGCTAAACTCAACAGAATTAATTACAATAGAGAACAGTGGTACGTTACCTCAGGTAGTAAAACCTGCAATTGATCATGTTGATTTAATAGACTGGCTAGAAAATAGTCGTGAGTTTATTGTTAATAATTTACTCAAATATGGTGCTATCCTTTTTCGTGGATTTAGCTTAGATACACCATCTGCCTTTGAAAATTTTGGCTTAACAATTTGTACAGAACTTTTCAATGAAAACGGTGAACATCCGCGTGAAACAGTTAGTGGTAAAGTCTATACTCCAGTTTTTTATCCGGCTGACAGAAAGCTGTTATGGCATAATGAAAATTCTTTTAACTATCGCTTTCCTTTAAAAATTATGTTTGGTTGTCGCCAAACAGCACAACAAGGCGGAGAAACACCAATTGTTGATAGCCGTCAAGTTTTTAAGTTAATTGACCCTAAGATTCGTGATGTCTTTATTGATAAGCAGGTAATGTATGTTCGTAATTACGGCGATGGGTTGGGGCTTGATTGGCAAACAGTATTTCAAACTCAAAACCGGGTAGAAGTTGAAAGAAGATGCCATCAAGATGTAATGAATTTTGAATGGAAATCAGAAAATCGCTTGCGGACGTTTTCTGTTCGCCCTGCTGTTATTAAACATCACCAAACAGGTGAATTATCTTGGTTTAATCAAGCTCAACATTGGCATCCCGCCTGTTTAGATCCACTTGCTAGAGAAACACTATTTGCATCTTTCAAACCTGAAGATTTGCCCAGAAACTGTTATTACGGTGATGGTACTCCTATTGAAGATTCTATTATGGAAGAAATCTGTAGAGTCTATCAACAGTTAGAAGTATGTTTCCCTTGGCAAACAGGAGACGTATTACTACTAGATAATATTTTAACTGCTCATGCCAGAAATCCATTTTTAGGTGAAAGAAAACTATTGGTGGCTATGGGTGAAATGAAAAGTTATACAGAAATCGGATATTAAGGATAGTAAGCAGTATGTTAAGTCAAATTCAAGGATTCCAGCTTTCACCACAACAACAACGCCTTTGGTTATTACAACAAGATAATGCTGTTTACCGTGCTTTTTGTGCAATTACTATTCAAGGTAATTTGCGGATTAATGTATTAAGACAAGCTTTGCAGAAAGTCGTTGATAGAAATGAAATTCTGCGAACTAAATTTTACCGCTTACAAGGAACTACAGTTCCTAGCCAAGTTATAGAATCTAGCAATTTTCTGTTTATAGAACAAGAGATTATCAGCAGTGATAGTTTACAGCAGGTAATCAATGAGTTATTTGTTCAAGAGCAAAAATTCTCTCCAAGTGAAACAGAATATATATTGTTAACAAAATTATGGAAATTTAAGACTGATACCTATATTTTATTTGTTAGTCTACCCGCACTTTGTGCAGATACACAAACATTAAATAATTTAGTTGCAGAGATTAGCAGTTACTACAATGCTTGTTTGCAAAGTGAGGATATTTTAGATGCGCCTCTACAATATGCTGATGTTGCTGCTTGGCTAAATGAGTTGTTAGAGTCAGAAGAAGCTGATACAGGTAAAAAATATTGGCGACAAATAGATATTGCTAATTATGCAAATGCTAAATTAATTCTTGAAAATTTATCATTACAGAATGATAAATTTCAACCACAATTTATCACTACATCCATCAATCAGCAACTAACTAATCAAATTTCGGAAATTGCCAATAATTATCAAATTTCAACCTCGAATTTTTTATTAACTTGTTGGCTAATTTTACTTTGGAGGCTAACCGAAAATTATGAATTAATTATTGGTACTAGTTGCGACGGGCGTAACTATGAGGAATTACAAACTGGTTTGGGCTTGTTTGTTAAGTACCTACCTTTGGCTTGTGGCTTACAAGATGGTGATCGCTTCAGTGATATATTACAGAAAGTCGATAAAATCACTGCAGAAATGACCGATTGGCAAGAAAGCTTTACTTGGGAAACAGCCCTGAATGCCAATCAAAAAGATGTAGCCACAGCATTTTTCCCTCTCTGCTTTGAGTTTATAGCAGCCCCAAAAAGTTATACGGCTGGGGAAATAACATTATCCCTTGCTCAACATTATGTTTGTTTTGATCGGTTTAAAATAAAACTTACTGGAGTGCAGACTGCCAATAATGAATTAAAGGTAGAATTTCACTATGATAGCAACCTATGTACTACAGCAGATATCCAGAATCTTGCTAATCAATTTATAACTTTATTAACAAGTGCTGTAGAAAATATCCAAAACAACATCTCCCAGCTAAACATTTTAACCCCAGCCGAAAGAAAGCAACTTTTAATAGATTTTAATAATACTAAATCTCCAGAATCACCCTACCAGTGTATTCATCATTTGTTTGAAGCACAATGTCAAAAAACACCAGATAATATTGCTATTGTTTTTGCAGACCAAAAGCTAACTTATCAAGAACTAAACATTCGTGCTAACCAGTTAGCCCAATATTTGCAAAGTTTGGGTGTAGGTTCAGAAGACCTGATAGGAATTTGTATAGAACGCTCACCTTTAATGGTAATTGGTGTTTTGGGTATTCTCAAAGCTGGCGCAGCTTATGTACCTATTGACCCCAACTATCCAGCAGAACGCAAAGCCTTTATCTTGGCAGATACGCAAATGCAATTATTGCTAACTCAGTCTGAATTAAAGGCAGATTATGTTAAAAAGATTTGCTTAGATACTGATTGGAAAATTATTAACCAGCAACCCCAAATAACACCAGTTAGTGAAACTAATGCTCAGAACCTAGCTTATGTAATTTACACTTCTGGTTCTACTGGTAAACCTAAGGGAGCTTTAATTACTCACTATGGGTTAGTTAACTATCTCAACTGGTGTACACAAGCGTATCAAGTTTACCAAGGTTCAGGAACATTAGTCCATTCTTCTTTGGGCTTTGATTTAACGATTACAAGTCTATTTTCACCCTTACTTGTAGGTGCTCAAGTTGAGCTACTTCCAGAAAACCAGAGTATAGATAATTTGGCGCAAACTCTCAAAGCTAGAACTAATCTAAGTCTTGTTAAAATTACACCTGCTCATTTAGAATTACTGGGTCAACAATTATCACCCCAAGAAGCAGCAGGTAGAACACGCGCTTTTATTATTGGCGGTGAAAATCTAACTACACAACACATTAATTTCTGGCAAAAATACGCTCCTGAAACTCTATTAATCAACGAATACGGACCTACAGAAACTGTAGTCGGTTGCTGCATTTATCAAGTATCAAAAGCAGATAATTATTGTGATTCAATTCCTATCGGGCATCCCATTGCTAACACCCAACTTTACGTTTTAGACCAATACTTACAACCAGTACCAACGGGTGTGGCGGGTGAGTTATATATTGGTGGTGCAGGACTAGCACGGGGTTATCTCAACCAACCCCAATTAACTGCACAGAAGTTTATTCTACATCCTTTTAGTGATGAGCCTGGAGCGCGTCTTTATAAAACAGGCGACAAAGTACGCTTCCGCGTAGATGGCAATTTGGAATTTTTAGGGCGCTTGGATGACCAAGTAAAATTGCGGGGTTACAGGATAGAGTTAGGAGAAATTGAAGCTTTACTTTGCTTACACCCGACTGTGAAAGAAGCAGTAGTAATGGTACGGGAAGATGTGACCGATGACCAGCGTTTAGTTGCTTATCTTGTTGTTAAACCAGACTCGAATTTATCTGTAAATAATTTGCGGAGTTTTCTGCAAGAAAAACTTCCCGAATACATGATACCGACAGCTTTTATACCTTTGCATACTTTACCTTTAACTACTAATGGTAAAGTAGATCGTCGGGTGTTACCTGCACCAGAGCAGGTGAGTGTAATTGCAGAATTTTTTGTGGCTCCCCGCAATTCTTTAGAGCAGGAATTAGCAGATATCTGGGCTGAAGTTTTGCGAGTAGAAAAAGTAGGAATACATAATAACTTTTATACTTTGGGTGGGCATTCTTTGCTGGTGACTCAATTAATATCTCGCATCAGGGATATTTTGGGTGTGGAATTACTTATACAAGATGTTTTTGCCAATCCTACGGTAGCTGAATTATCTGTAGTTGTAACCCAGAAACTAGCAGAGCAATTCGATGATGAAAGTTTAGCGCGATCGCTTGCCGAACTAGAAGACCTATCCGACCAAGATATCCAATTAATCCTTTCTGACAGTCAATCGTAAAAATTACATGAGTAGCTTGTTGCAAAAAATTGCTGAACTATCTCCCGAAAAGCGTGCCTTGTTGATGCAACGGCTAAACCAGCAAAAAGGGAAAATCTCGCCAACCAAAATTCAACCACAAAGCCGAAATACTCAGACTTTCCCCCTATCCTTTGCTCAACAAAGGCTGTGGTTCTTTAGCCAATTAGAACCAGAAAGTAGTGCCCATAACATTCCTACCGCTATCCGCTTAACACGAAGGCTCAACGTCGCCGCCCTCGAAAACAGCATCAATGAAATAGTCACTCGTCATGAAATCTTACGCACTACATTTACAGTCGTAAACGGGGAACCAGTTCAGGTAATTGGTGCAGCAACAAGGCTACAACTACCAATCATTGATTTACACACAATTCCTGAAACCGAACAGGAAATAGAAGTCCAGCGTCTAGCCACCCTAGAGGCGCAAACACCCTTCAATCTAGAAACAGATTCGCTTCTGCGGGTGAAGCTGTTACGTTTGGGTGAGACAGATCATGTACTATTGTTGACCATGCACCACATCGTTTCTGATGGCTGGTCAACAGGTATACTCATCCATGAACTGACGACACTTTACAAAGCTGAAGATAGCGGACAACCACACAATTTACCAGAATTACCTATCCAATACGTAGATTTTGCCGTTTGGCAACGTCAGTGGCTGCAAGGAGAAGTTTTAAACACCCAGTTAACCTACTGGAAGCAAAAGCTTAGTGGTCATTTGCCAGTATTAGAGTTACCTACAGACCGTCCACGCCCAGCAATTCAAACTGACAGAGGCAACACTCAATCTTTTACACTTACCCCTTCTCTAACAGCCGCATTACAAAACCTCTCCCAGCAGCAAGAAGTTACTTTATTCATGACTCTGCTGGCAGCCTTCAAAACCTTACTCTATCGCTACACTGGTGCTGTTGATATCCTCGTCGGTTCACCCATTGCCAACCGTAACCACTTGGGTATAGAAGGGCTAATTGGCTTTTTTGTCAATACCTTAGTGTTGCGAACAGACTTATCGGGTAATCCTACATTTGTAGAGTTATTGCAGCGATCGCGTAAAGTTGCATTAGAAGCTTACGATCACCAAGACTTACCATTTGAAAAATTAGTAGATGAGTTGGAGCTAGCCCGTGACTTAAGCTACACACCACTATTTCAGGTGATGTTTACCCTCCAGAACACGCCTACAGTCAACTGTTCCCTACCTGATTTGACTATAACTTCTCTGGAAATAGAACAGGAAACAGCTAACTTTGATATCTCCCTGACAATGGAAGTTGTCGGAGAAGCACTTATAGGTAATATTGAATACAATACAGATTTATTTGATGCTGCTACCATCAACCGTATGGTAGATCATTTTTCTACTTTATTAGAAAGTATTATTGTTAATCCTACCGAGCATATTAGTAATTTACAAATACTAACCAACCAAGAGCAAAAACAGTTAGAGCAGTGGAACCAGACACAAGTAGAATTTAGACGAGTTATTTGCATCCATCAACTATTTGAGGCACAAGTAGAACAAACTCCCCAAGCAATAGCTGTAGTTTGCGGTGATGCACAACTAACCTACGCTCAACTCAACCAAAAAGCTAATCAACTTGCACATTACCTACAACACCAGGGAGTAGAACCAGACCAACTCATCGGCATTTGTGTAGAGCGCAGCTTAGAGATGATTGTTGGCATCTTAGGCATACTCAAAGCTGGATGTGCCTATTTACCCCTCGACCCCAGTTATCCGTCAGAGCGAATCGCATACATGATGGCAGATGCTGGAGTTTCATTACTACTTACTCAAGACAAATTACTCGCAAAAATTCCAGCCTACACAGGCAAAATCATTTGTTTAGATGCTCACTGGCAACATATAGCCCAAGCAAGCCCAGCCAATTACCATAGCCAAGTTAGGGCAGATAACTTAGCCTACGTCATTTATACCTCTGGTTCCACAGGTCAAGCTAAGGGCGTGATGATTGAACATCAAAGCTTAGTCAACGCCTACTTTGCCTGGGAGAAAGCTTACAAACTGCATCAAATTAAAACTCATCTGCAAATGGCCAGTTTTTCCTTTGATGTGTTTGCAGGCGACTTAGTGAGAGCATTGTGTTCTGGCGGCACATTGGTACTGTGTCCGCGAGATGTTTTGCTGGAACCCGCACAGTTGTACAAGCTTATACATACACACCAGGTAGATTGTGCGGAATTTGTACCGATAGTATTTCGTCACCTAATGCAGTACCTGCAAGAAAGTGGGCAGCGCCTAGACTGGATGCGGTTAGTGATTTGTGGTTCTGATAATTGGTATGTGAGTGAGTATAACCAAGCCAAACAATATTGCAGTCAAGATACACAAATTATTAATTCCTATGGCTTAACAGAAGCGACAATTGATAGTTGTTATTGTGCAGATGTGACTGATTTAGCTCCAGAGCGATCGCTACCTATTGGCCGACCATTTGCTAATATCCAAATGTATATCTTGGATGCACATTTGCAATTGGTACCTGTGGGTGTGCCAGGAGAACTTTACATTGGTGGTGCGGGGTTAGCACGGGGTTATTTAAATCGTCGAGAGTTAACTGCCCAACGGTTTATTTCTCACCCCAATCTTTCAGGGACAAGGCTTTATCGTACAGGAGATGTAGTTCGCTATCTGCCTGATGGCAACATTGAGTTTTTAGGGCGAAGTGACTATCAAGTAAAAATTCGGGGTTTCCGCATTGAGTTGGCAGAGGTAGAAGCGGCAATTCTCCAAAATCCACAAGTGAAAGAAACTGCGGTAGTTGTACGGGAAGATAACCCTGGTAATCAGCGTTTGGTTGCCTATGTGGTAGCTCAACAGCAGAGTCATGATTTGATAGGGGCTTTGCAGCAACTTCTCAAGAATCGGTTGCCTAACTACATGATTCCCTCGGCTTTTGTGCTGTTGGAGGCGCTACCTCTGTTACCGAACGGTAAACTCAATCGCCAAGCTTTACCTGAGCCTAATCTTATACGCGCCGAAATAGAAGAAAGTTTTGTTCCACCGAGAACAGATGCTCAAAAGATACTAGCCAAAATTTGGGCAGCAGTTCTCAGGGTTGAGCAAGTTGGTATCTACGATAACTTCTTTGAATTGGGTGGCGATTCTATTCTCAGTATTCAGGTGATTGCAAGAGCCAAACAAGCAGGTTTGCAATTGACAGCCAAGCAACTGTTTGAGCATCAAGCGATCGCGCAATTAGCAGCAGTAGCAGGTACAATTACCCTACCAGAGGCAGAACAAGGTTTAGTCACAGGTGAAGTTCCGCTCACACCAATCCAAAACTGGTTTTTTGAGCAAGATTTTCCTCATCCCCATCACTGGAATCAGTCAGCACTGTTAGAACCACAGCAACAACTCAATCCCCAACTGTTAGCAACAGCAATACAGCATTTACTAGAACAACACGATGCTTTGCGTCTGCGATATGAGCAAACAAAAGCTGGCTGGAGACAATTTATTCCCAGTACAGATAATTCTCAGGTATTTACTCACATAGATTTATCATCTGTTGCTGAACCATTACAAGCGATCGAAACCGCAGCTACAGAAATTCAGGCATCGCTCAACCTCAGTCAAGGCCCTTTGGTGCGTGTCGCTTTATTCGAGTTAGGTAGGCAAAATCAGCGATTATTAGTAGTTATCCATCACTTGGCTGTGGATGGTGTTTCTTGGCGAATATTGCTAGAAGACCTGCAAAGTGCGTACCATCAACTCAGTCAAAGTCAGTCAGTTAAATTACCTGCAAAAACTACATCCTTTAAACAGTGGGCTAGTCTTCTGCAAGACTATGCACAATCGAAAACACTACAGCAAGAGCTAGAACACTGGTTGTCTTTATCTAAAGCCACTGTTTCACCTTTACCAGTTGACTATCTAGGTGGTACTAACACGGTTGCTGACTCACATACTATATCTGTGCATCTCACAGCCGCAGAAACTACTGCTTTGTTAACAGAAGTCCCAGCTACCTACAATACCCAAATCAATGATGTGTTACTGACAGCATTGGTACATGCTTTCACACCGTGGATGAGTAGCAGCACAGTCTTGGTAAATTTAGAGGGTCACGGGCGCGAAGAAATATTTAATCATGTGGATTTATCACGTACCGTAGGCTGGTTTACTTCCGAATTTCCTGTATTACTATCTTTAGAATCTCGGCAACCAGGAGATACGCTGAAAACGATTAAAGAACAACTGCGGCAAATTCCTAACCGAGGTATTGGTTACGGCATACTGCGTTATCTTCACAATGAACCCGATATTGTGAAACAATTGCAAGCCATTCCTCCAACACAGGTAAGTTTTAACTACTTAGGTCAATTTGATCAAGTTTTATCAGATGCTTCTTTGCTTGTACCTGCTTTTGAAGCTAGTGGTTCTGCTTATCATCACCAAAGTCAACGCAGCCAATTACTAGAAATTAACGGTTTGATTGTGGGTAACAAATTGTGTCTGGAATGGACTTACAGTCAAAGTTTGTATAGACACACAACAATTGAAAAACTGGCAGGAAATTTTTTACAGGCGCTACAAGAAATTATTACTCACTGTCAGAACCCGGATGTGGGTGGTTATACACCTTCTGATTTCCCAGAGGTGGAATTGAGTCAAACGGAACTAGACAACGTACTTGCAGAAATGGACTTTGGTTGAGGAGAGGATAAGGTGAACAAGAAGAATATAGAAGGGATTTACCCGCTTTCGGGTTCACAACAAGGTATGCTGTTCGAGACTCTGGCTAGTGTTAGCTCAGAGATACATATTGAACAATCGACCTGGGCTTGGCATGGTCATTTGGATATTCAGGCGTTTGAGAAAGCTTGGCAAAGAATTATTGAACGTCATTCAATCTTCAGAGCCGGGTTTGTGTGGAAAGAGCAAGCAGAACCTTTAATGGTGGTGTTGCGAGAGATTGCTGTATCTATTGCCCAACAAGACTGGCGCGGTTTGGACTCCCAAACACAGCAACAGCGATTGCTAGATTTTATGTTAAGCGATCGCACTCAAGGTTTTCCACTATCCAAACCACCGCTCATGCGTTTGACGTTGCTGCGGATGGATGATGAACGCTACGAAGTCGTCTGGACTCAACATCACATTTTGATGGATGGTTGGTGTCAACCAATAATTTTTCAAGAATTACTCAATTTTTACCAAGCCTTTAGCAAAAGGCAAGATTTATATTTAGAAACTCCCCGCCCGTATCAAGATTACATTACTTGGCTCAAACAGCAAGATATTTCTCAAGTTGAACAGTTTTGGCGTAAGAACCTGCAAGGTTTTACTCAGCCTACTGCTTTAGGTAAATTAGTAGCCAATAGCTTTACTGATGCAACAGAAATATATAGTGAATATACAGTCAGTCTAGATGCAGAAATATTACAACAATTGCGAGATTGGGCAAAGACAAATCGTCTGACTCTCAATGTTTTAGTTCAGGCAGCATGGGCGCTGCTGCTGAGTCGCTATAGTACTGAATCCGATGTCATATTTGGCATTACAGTTTCCGGTCGCCCTCCAGACTTGATGGGTGTAGAATCAATTATCGGATTATTTATCAATACTTTGCCCTTGCGAGTTAAAGTGCCAGCAGATACATCTATTCTTGATTGGTTAAAAGAACTGCAAGCCCAAAACTTTGAATTGCGGCAATATGAATATACGCCTAGTGGACAAATTCATCAATGGAGTGAACTGAAGGGAGGGGCTGCTCTCTATGAGAGTATTTTAGTATTCCAAAACTATCCAACTGACTTATCTGCGGATCAATTTTCTGAGTTAAATATTGATATTCACCACACCAAATCTCAAGGCGCACGTACTAACTATCCGTTAACACTGCTCGTCAGTGCTGAACAAGAATTAATCCTACATTTAGTTTACGATCAACGTCGCTTTAATCAAGTTAACGTTAGCAAAATCCTCAAACACTACCAGACTGTTTTGCAAACAATTTTGCAACAGCCAGCCACTAAGATTCAGATGCTTTGGGAAAGTATTCCCAGCGATGAAATTCCCGAATATTCAGCTTTAACTAAATCCTCTCCCCAAAAATCCCCCGATACTAAAGCTCCACGTCATCCCTTAGAGCAAGTTGTCGCTACTATTTGCGCTCAAATATTAGGTGTTGATTATCTTGGTGTTGAAGATAATTTCTTTGAATTGGGGGGACATTCTCTATTAGCAACGCAGGTGATTTCTAGGTTGCGGGAAACTTTTAATCGCGATATTCCCTTACGTTGTCTATTTGAAACTCCCACCGTTGCCGGGTTAGCAGAATATATTCACAAGGCAAGATTAGCAGATCAAGAATTAGCAGAAATACCTCTACAACCATTTCCCCGCACAGCTTATCTCCCTGTATCCTATGCTCAACAGCGATTGTGGTTTTTAAATCAACTAGATACTGATAACGTTGCCTATAATGACTCGGATGCTTTATTACTTAAGGGAGAATTGAATTTAACTGCCCTAAAACAAAGTTTCCAAGAAATTATCCATAGACATGAAGCTTTACGCACTACATTTACTACTGTAGAGGGAGAACCTGTTCAAGTAATTCATCCCACACGAGATTTTCAATTATCTATTGTTGATTTTACTCACCTAGCTGATCCACATTCTCACCTTTCGCAATTTTTCGTAGAGGAAGCGCAACGTCCTTTTAACTTAGAACGAGATTTATTGCTGCGAGTCAATTTAGTGCAATTAGCAGATTCAGAATATGCACTACAACTGATTATGCACCACATCATCTCTGATGCTTGGTCAATGGGTGTACTCGTTCACGAATTAACAAAACTTTATCCGGCGTTTTGTGCTGGTAAGCCCACACCTTTACCAGAACTAGCTATTCAGTATGCAGACTTTGCAGTTTGGCAGCGAAAATGGCTACAGGGAAAGATACTGCAAAAGCAGCTAGCTTATTGGAAACAGCAGTTAGGTAGTAATTTGCCTGTCTTAAACTTGCCTACTGACCATCCACGACCCACAATTTCTGATAACGTTCCATCCCCAGTAGCTAGCGTCAATTTTAAACTATCTGCACAGCGATCGCGATCGCTACACAAATTTAGCCAAAAACAGGTTGTTACCTTATATATGACTTTATTGGCTGCTTTACAGACGTTATTACATCGTTATACAGGGGCTACTGATATTGTAGTTGGGACTGATGTTGCTAATCGCAACCGGGTAGAAACTGAAGGTTTGATTGGTTTTTTTGTTAACCTTTTAGTTTTACGAACTGACTTATCTGGTAATCCGACTTTCCGACAATTATTGCAACGGGTACGTGAAGTAGCTTTAGGAGCTTACGCTCATCAAGACTTACCTTTTGAGAAATTAGTAGCAGAACTGCGTCCAGATAGAAGCCTGAGTCAAACACCATTATTTCAAGTTTTGTTCGTCATGCAAAATGCACCCATGCCGACATTAGAGCTTAACGGTTTAACGCTCAGTCCGTGGGAAATTGAGAACGAAACAGCCAAATTTGATTTAACTTTATTTATGGCAGAAACAGAAAATGAAATTGTCGGTTGTTGGAAATACAACTCTGACTTATTTGATGCTGCCACCATCACTAAAATGTCAAATCATTTTGCAACTTTATTAGATAGTATTGTTCAACAACCAGATGCACGTTTGAATACTTTAGAAATGCTTACTGAATCAGAAAAGCAGCAACAAGCTATGCAGGAAATTAAACGCGAAAAAAGTAATTTTAGCAAGTTTAAGGCTATTAAACCGAAAGCCATCCGCCTTTCAGAGAAAGACCTAATCCAGACAGAATATTTGCAGCCTGAACAGTCCTTACCTTTAGTAATTAAACCTGTTACTGATGATATTGAGTTGGTAGATTGGGCAAAGAGTAGCCTTGAGTTTATTGAAAGTAAGCTATCACAACATGGGGCAATTTTATTTAGAGGGTTTAAAGTAGACTCTGTTACAGATTTTGAGCAATTCGCTCAAGCAATTTGTCCCAATTTGTTTGCTGAATACGGTGACTTACCTCGTGAAGAAATAGGTGGTAAAGTCTACGGTTCTACACCTTACCCGGCTGATAAAGCAATTTTATTCCATAATGAAAGCTCCCATCTGCACTGCTGGCCGATGAAAATTTGGTTTTTCTGCGTGCAACCTGCTCAAGCCAGGGGAGAAACACCAATTGTTGATTGTCGCCAGATTTATCAGATGCTTGAGCCAGAAATAATAGAGCAATTTACGCAAAAGCAATTATTATATGTTCGTAACTATATTCCGGGAATAGATGTTAGTTGGCAAGATTTTTTTCACACTCAAGATAAAACAGTTGTAGAAGATTATTGTCGTCAACATAGAATTGATTTTGAATGGAAAGATGGAGATGTTTTACAAACTAGTGAATTGCGTCCAGCAGTCGCAAAACATCCTAAAACTGGAGAAATGGTGTTTTTTAATCAGTTGCAGTTACACCATATTGCTTGCATGGAAACAGAAATGCGCGAGTCGCTGCTGTCATTGTTCGGTTTAGATAATTTACCACGACACGTTTATTATGGCGATCGCACTCCGATTCCCGATTCAGTAATTGAGAAAATTTCTGCTGTTTATCAACAAGCTACTATTAGTTTCCCCTGGCAGAAAGGCGATATTTTAATGTTAGATAATATGCTGACAGCACATGGACGCAATCCCTATGTTGGTTCTCGCAAGATTGTAGTTGCTTTAGGGGAAATGGTCAGCCAAGAAACCTGAGGAGAAAAATTCTAAAATGTCACCAATAGAAATAGAAAATCAAGTAATCGAAGGGTTTAGGCTTTCACCTCAGCAAAAGCGTCTGTGGTTGTTACAACAAGATAACCCAGTTTACTGTGTACAAGCTGCAATTCTCCGCCAAGGAAACCTCAAAAGCGAAACTTTGCAAGCGGCTTTACAACAAGTTATCAACCGACATGAAATTCTGCGGACAGCGTTTGTGCGTCCACAAAGAATTACAACCCCAATTCAAGTTATCAAAGCGAGTAGCCAATTTTTATGTCAGCAAATTGATTTGTCAACTTGGGAATCACAACAGCAACTAAGCCGAATAGACGCTTTATTGCAGCAAGAAAGATTTATCCCCTTCGATTTAGAAAGAGGTGTAAATTTACGTTGTTCGCTGCTGAAACTGTCAGCACATAAATATATTTTAATTGTGACTATGCCATCAATCTGTGCTGATAGTTGGACTTTAAAGAATTTGGTGCAAGAAATTAGTTATTTCTATAATGCCTCTGTGAATGAAATAACTGAGGAGGAAGTTGTACAATATATCCAGTTTTCTGAATGGCAAAATCAATTACTAGAAGACACAGAATCTATATCTGGTCTGGAATATTGGCAGAATCCTGATTTATTACTAGTTGAGACTTTAAAACTGCCTTTTGAACTTAAATCTTCTCAAGTAGTCAATAAATTTAATTTTCATACAGTTGAGTTGCAAATACCATCGCATCTACTAGATAAAGTTGAGATAATTACACAGCAGTCTCATACAGATATTTCTACTTTCTTTTTGGCTTGTTGGTATGTTATAATATACAGATTTATTAACCAAACAGATATCATTATTGGCGTAGGTTGTGATGGACGTAAGTATGAAGAATTGCAAACTAGTTGTGGTCTATTTGCTAAATATTTACCAATACATTGTCAACTCCAAAAAAACTATAGTTTTAGTGAATGCTTACAAATATTAAATACTAGCTTAAAAAATGTTGAGCAATGGGAAGAGTATTTTAACTGGGAACAATTCGCTCAATTTACAGGCTCAAAATTAGATTCATGTTTGTTGGCATTTAGTTTTGATTTTCATCAGCAAGCCGCAACTTATTCAGCGGGAGAAGTATCCTTTTCGATTGAGCAAGATTATGCTTGTATTGAACCATTTAAATTAAAACTGGAGTGTGTGCGTGCAGCAGAGTTTGTCACGGCAAAACTTCATTATGACGTGAACTGCTTTTGTGCAGAGGATATTCAGCGTTTAGCCAGACATTTGCAGACATTGATAGCAAGTGCGATCGCACTTCCATCGACTAAAATTAATCAACTGGAAATTTTGAGCGATCGCGATCGTCAACAGCTACTGATAGAGTTTAATCATACACAAGTTGACATACCGCAAAACCAATGTATTCACCAGCTATTTGAAACACAAGTAACACGCACCCCAAATCAAATAGCCGTCGTCTATGAACAACAGCAATTAACTTATACAGAACTCAACCAACGCGCTAACCAACTTGCTCATTATCTGCAGACAATGGGAGTCCAGCCAGAGGTAATAGTTGGGATTGTAGTCGAACGTTCTCTAGATATGATTGTGGGGATTTTAGGTATTCTCAAAGCTGGAGGAGCATATCTACCAATTGACCCAGCTTTACCGCTAGAAGCCATTGCCTTGCGCTTACAGGATGCTCAAGTTTCCCTAGTAATTACCCAAACACATTTAGTAGAGAAACTGCAACAGTTACACTTGCAATGTGTGTGTTGGGATGATGTTCCAGAAAATGAATCAGCCGCTAACCTTGATAGTGGTGTGACTGATACTAATTTGGTCTATACAATTTACACATCCGGCTCAACAGGTAATCCTAAAGGAGTAAGTATTGAACATTCATCTCTAGTTAATTATGTCAATGCCATTCTGACTCGCATTGAACTACCGTCACCTGCTCACTTTGCTACTGTTTCTACCTTAGCTGCTGATTTAGGTAATACAGTTATCTTTCCATCTCTGTGTACAGGTGGATGTCTACACATTATATCTGCCGAGCGGACAACTAACCCAGAGGCGCTAGCCGCTTACTGTCGCAGCCATCCCATAGACTGTTTAAAAATTGTTCCTTCTCACTTAGAAGCTTTACTTACCGCTGCCGATCCCAAAGCTATTTTGCCACGGCAAAGATTAATTCTCGGTGGTGAAACTGTTAGTTGGGAGTTGATTGAAAAAGTTCATCAAATCGCTCCTAATTGTGTGATTTTCAATCATTATGGTCCCACTGAAGCCACTATAGGAGTGACTACATTCAAGATTAATCATCCTACTAATCAGTTAGAAAGACTGCCAGGAACTGTTCCCTTGGGTTCTCCTCTAGCTAACACACAAATCTATCTGTTGGATGAAAACTTGCAACCCGTGCCCATATATGTGCCAGGAGAAGTGTATATTGGTGGTCATGGGGTAGCACGTCACTATCTCCACCAACCGGAGTTAACAGCACAAAAATTCATCTCTAATCCTTTTAGCACTCAACCAGAAACAAAACTTTATCAAACAGGAGATTTGGCACGTTGGCTAAGTGATGGTAACATCCAGTTTTTGGGACGCATCGATAACCAAGTGAAGCTGAGGGGTTTTCGCATAGAACCTGATGAAATTGCATCTGTGCTGTGCCAACATCCAAAGGTACAACAGGCTGTAGTAATTGCTAGAGAAGATGAACTGGGGAATATATGTTTAGTTGCTTATATAGTAGCCAAAGAAGCGATCGCATCTCATTCTCAACTGATCATCGAGTTGCGCGATTTCCTACGAAATAAGTTACCTGAGTACATGATTCCTGCTGCTATAGTGTTGCTAAAAGCTTTACCACTCACACCAAATGGCAAAGTTAATCGACGTGAACTACCTCCACCTATTGATAGTGACTCAAAATTAGAAACAGCATTTGTTGCGCCACGCAATCACTTGGAACTGCAAATAACGCAAATTTGGGAAGATATTTTAAATATCAAACCCATTGGAGTCACAAATAACTTTTTTGACTTAGGTGGTCATTCTTTACTAGCGGTACGACTAATAGCCAAACTTCAGCAACAGTTTCAGCAAGATATTCCCCTATCTTCGCTTTTTCAAGCAGGAACAATTGAAGATTTAGCTGGTATCATTACTCAACAACAGCAATTTGTATCTTCTACTGGGGTGATAGAAATTCAACCAAAAGGTACAAAACCACCTTTCTTCTGTGTACGTCCCTATGGTGGTAATGTCCTCTGTTACTATCACTTGGCACGTTACTTGGGTACAGATCAGCCTTTTTATGGACTGCAAGAAACTAGAACATTATTTGAAAAACCATTACAGCCTTACTCTCAAATTGCAGACATGGCAAATCACCACATTTTGTCCATGCGTGCAGTGCAACCTCAAGGGCCTTACTTTTTAGGCGGTTGGTCAATGGGAGGTGTGATAGCTTTTGAAATTGCCAATCAGTTACAAAGTCAAGGTGAACAAGTAGCTTTGTTAGCCTTGTTTGATAGTAAAGCTCCAATTGCAAATCAGATAACTACTAATTATCAAGTAGAAGATGATACTAAATTATTAACTGAACTTGCCATAGCTACAGCTCAATCTTTTGGCAAAGAATTGTTGCTATCAGCACCAGAAATCCAGCATATGGAAGCAGAGGAGCAATTGCGCTATATTTTGCAGCAAATGAAAGAAGCTAGTTTAACTTCTCCAGATGTCACACTTGAGCAGATAGGTTATTATTTACAAGTTTGTAGAAGTGATCAGCAAGCTATCAGGAATTATCAACCACAAATTTACCCCCACAGTATTACTCTTTTCTCTACTGAGGATAGTCAAAACTTTGCATCTAAATTAACTGAGCTAGCACAAGGTTGGCGTGAACTTTCTACCCAACCAGTGCAGGTTCACTTTGTTCCTGGAGATCATCAAACAATGATTGCTTTACCCCATGTTCAGATTTTGGCAGAACAACTAAAGATTTGCCTTGAGCATACTCAAATGGAAAATAGGGGTAGATAGGTGGATGCCTAAGCCAGAAAGTCACCTCTCTGACTCGGCTACAAAACCGTGCATGAAACGTTAATTTCACACGGCTCCTCAATGATTTGGTGCTTGTCACGCACACCTCTGAATTCCGAGTTAAAAAGGATGAAAGTTGAGATAATCCTCATCTATCTCTGGAACTGTAACAGCAAATTTATCTGCTGCCGTTTTAGCATCATGGCAATGTCCATGAAGTATCAGAAACTTCATGGGCATCTAACCGAATGGCACTAAGAAAAGCTATAAGCCATACACAACAAGGGATACAGCTTTTAATGCTAGAGAGCGCAGTAATGGGATGATCCAGGCGATCGCATCCTTCAAGATGATGTATGGCTGCCCCAAAAATTTTTCAAGGTAGAAAAAGCTTACTCGTCTATGAAATACTTTTTTGAGACGAATAAGCCAACATCATAAACACCACTGTGACACTAAGAGTACAAATTCTCAAGGATAAATTCAGCCAGAGTTTGGGGCTACCTTTTAAAGAACTATTGCCAGAAACCACAATTAGACAAGCAATCTCTGAATTAAAGATTAAATATAAAAAGCGATTATTCGACCCGTTAATAACGGTGTGGGCATTTTTATCTAACAGAATACATCCGTCAGGAGCCAGAATTCAGCCATGAATTCTGTGCGACTGGTGAGAAGCACCGTGCGGAGAGAAGCGCCGTGCGGGGGTTCCCACGGCAGTCCGTTCAAGTCGGGAAACCCGCCCACACGGCTGCCTCCCCGTTGTGGCGACTTCGGGGGGTTCCCACGGCAGTCCGTTCAAGTCGGGAAACCCGCCCACACGGCTGCCTCCCCGTTGTGGTGACTTCGGTGGATGAATAATGGTCTAAATCCCCCGGATTTATCCGTGGATAAGTAAAAAAGCAAAGCAACTTTATAAGAAGAATTCAGAACACAGGAGTCAGAATGAGCGTATGAATTCTGTACGAGTGGGTGATGAATATTGGTTAAAATCTAAGTTTAAATCATTATTGGCGGCGCGAATTATTAAGCAAATGGTAGGCAATACCAATACATCCAGGTTAAAAGTTACTGCCTCAATGAACATTGCTAAAAGCCAAACAATTATCAGCAAAGCCTTTACAGTTCGCGGTCGTACCAATACCCAACAACCTAAAAAACCAGTGACTATTACAGATAATGGTATTTCTAAATTACCTCTAGGGACACAAATAGCCTTTCAAATAGAAAATCAGGAGTCAGTTGACCTTTACGTGAGCATTTTTGTGATTGATGCTGAAGGTGAAATAGCCACTATCTTTCCTGACAATAAGTTGATTTCTCTATCAGAAAAAGCGGCTTTAATCCGAGCAGGAGAAAAGCGAATTATTCCTGATGATGAGGCAGAAGATACGTTTACACTGGAAATCCTTGAACCATTAGGAATCACGGAAGCATTAATTGTCGCTAGTACATCGCCGTTGAGCGAATCCATCAAAGCCATCCAGAAAATAGCCAAAAGAGGGGGTACTACCAAACGTGGTGCAATCCCCATAACCGACGAGTTTTTAGACATAGCATATACATTACTGCAAGACTTAGACACCGCTACTCGTCGTGGGACAAACGGTGGCGCGGGACAGTTACCAGCGGGAGTGCAAGGTATGGATACAAACAAACTGGCTGCAATGTCAATTACTATAGAAGTCGTTAAGGGTTAATTGTATTTGAGAAATGCGATCGCCTGAATAACTTGGATCAAAAAACTATCGTTAAAGATGGCGATCGTGCTTGGGTGTGAACACACCATATCCCGCCATCACCTTGGCTGTCCATTAAAGAATTATTTGTCAGTTTTAAAGAATTAGTGTCCAGTTACTTGATGTTTTGAGTCCAGTGCAAATAGAGAAATGCTCAATCACCTGTGATTCAGTTTTAAAGAATTAGTGTCACTTGCACTGACAACAGCGACAGTCAAGAAAGAGCAAGTGCTAGAAGAACGGTTTCATGATCCACATCATCAAGAGCGCAATTGGCTGTGTGACTTGAGAACTGCTATATAGGTAAATTATAGGTAATACCTGTAAAGATAGAAACAGTGTTAGAGCCTGGTGACAGTGCCTATAACAGTACCTAGACAAGAGATAAATATGAGCAACACTGGACGTAATAAACGACTAGCTTCATTCAACTGCGATGTAGAACTTTGGGAAAAGTTCACCCGCCAGTGTCGAGATAACAGTACAACAGCCACTGCCGTACTAATTGATTTTATCTCCCACTACGTAGATAATTCCTTAGACGAACTAGCTATGAGTTTAGAGAAGATAACAGCTCAAGGAAAAATAGATTGGGAACAGCTGATTAAACAACAGGTAGATAAGTATCTAGAACAACGTTTGCCCTCTTACCTAGATAAATATATAGCTGAGTTACAGCAAACAGGTAAAGAACACCAAATAAATCCTCAAAATCAAGAGTATTGGTTAGTCAAAGAACGAGCTAAATATTTAGGAATAGAAATAACTGACAATCAACTCATACATATCGAATTGTATGCCAATGACGCTTTTAAACAAAGGCATGGAACTTTACCTAAGAAAAAGCTATTTCGTAATATTGAGTCTTTCACTTATCCCCAAAGTGATGTTGATATTTTAGATGCAGCTATATTAAAAATAACGGGGATTGAAAGAGAAAACTGAAAAGACTTACTTACCTTTATGAAAGTGGGGTTACTGATGCACGCGCTAGAGACGAATGGTAATTTTAACTAGTAAGATGCTCTATTAACAATTCTTATATGTGGGATTATTCAGCTAAATGGACATTCTGCTAGTAGGTTTACTACGAGTCAACAAAATGGATTTCAAAGATGAAACATTGAGAGCTAAGTCAGGCTTTTCTAGGGAAAAGATGGCAATCTTTCGTAGCATTTCATATAGAGTTTCAGCCTGTCCCCCTGACCTTTCATAAAGAATGTTTACGACGGCACTATCACTTGCGAGATTTAATGGTTGTTTCCATTCGCCTAGAACTTGAGACTCCCAACTTGATACGACTTCGGCTATTTCTTGCTTCTGGAATGAGCTAAATTCATGCCAATCTAAGAATGTATTGGCTACATCCGTGTATTTCTTACTTTGACGAGTGAGAATTTCGTGTAGATAAAGCGAACCTACAGGAATTACGGAAATTTTTAAGTGGCGAGCAATTTCAACAAGCTCGTTAAAAGATTGATAGCTGAGGTAATGTGCATTCCCAACGATTAGCACACTAACGTTGTAGTAACTGAGTGTCATCCAAGTACGATTTCTTAAAAGTTTTAATTGACATACTCCCGTAAAAGGATTACTCAGTTCTGACAAAATTGCTAGAAATAAATCTGTTGGAGAACCAGGCTGTTGAACTTGTGCATAAACAACAGGCATGGGAATTGTATGTAAACTTCCTCGTTTCC
This sequence comes from Fortiea contorta PCC 7126, assembly GCF_000332295.1. GTDB lineage: Bacteria > Cyanobacteriota > Cyanobacteriia > Cyanobacteriales > Nostocaceae > Fortiea > Fortiea contorta. The sequence continues at coordinate 2,292,795 of NZ_KB235930.1, forward strand.
GCACATATCTCAGGCGATAAAATTGACAAGCTTTTCTCAAATCTGCACAACTAACTGCAACAACATAACCATTAGCTCTAGAGTCACGTTGCAAATCTAACCAGTTGAAAAGTTGTCGGTCTCGGATGAAAAGGTAATAGGTATCACTTTTTCTCAGACGCTCAATTAAAGATTCTATTTCTGGCGAATGTTTTGATAGCGCCCCCAGGTCAGTTTCCGGCTCTTGCTCTTCTAACAATTGTTGATAATTTAGTGATGATTGCGCCATAAAGACTACCAATTCTCTTCCATAATTTGGTTCCAGTCATAAGCAATGGTTGGAATCGGTTTAACGCATTGTTGTTTGGGTTCACTGACCAAGTTGAAAGCTGATTGTTCAGATAGTTCAGGAGCATCTGTTTCCCTTTCTAAAACAACAGCAGTCTCCTTTTCTTCAGGAAATAATTCAATAACTTTGCTTTGATTTAATTTGCGGTTAATCCGTTTTTGTTCTGAAGCTCGTCGTTGTTTAAGTGTCTTGATTTTCTCTTGAGCAAACTCATTTAAAGCTAGTCGCTCTGATAATATTGATGACTGGTCAATAGCTTTACCACCAGAGCGAATTTTTTGCTTTGTTGCCTTCCACTCTTTCAACGACAGTCGTTCTTCATCTAAATCTCTGGCTTTTACCGTACCTAGAAAAACAGATGCTTGATTGTTCTTCTCCACGCTATAAACTAGGAGAGTAACAATATTGCTGGGATTGTATCTGAGAGTGACTTGTTGTCCCTCAAATTTTTGTAGCCAAGTAGCACTATAGATTAAACACTCAAACTGTACACAGCCATACGCTTGCACACAGCGCGGTACTGTCTTCATTAAGCATATATCTAACGCACGTTCTTCTAGCAGCTGAGGTTGTTTGCCAATTAACCCTGCCCACCACCGTTGAATTCGTGTCTGATTCTTGACTCTTGGATAGAGATGTTGATTGTAGTGGTCAACAAAATATCGAGTTAATATTCTTTCAAATTCTTCGTAGGTGATGCAGGCATACTTTTCGGCATCTGATGGTCTTTTTGGACATTGGAGCCTTTATAGCCTGGTAGCATTGACAAAACTTCCTTATTTGCCTTGTCAAACAGGCTTTCAATTAAACCTCCTTGCTGCGGATAAGCACGTAACCGTAGTTGAATGTTCAAATCCATTGCAATTTGTCGCAAATGCCCAGATTTAAATTCCTTAGCTCGGTCTGTGACAATATACTCAGGCAAACCCGCAAGCATCCACTCATGTTGTATTTGGTAATCAGGCGGATACTGCTTGGGCCTCATAGCATGACGCAGAGCTAGCGCTACTTCATGAGATCCTGCTGCCTCAAAGCCTAGATAGAACCCCATTGCACACCCGGAATAGCTATCGATGACAACAGTAATGTAGAGACTACCAGCTAGTTCCAAATTTTCATTTACTAATAAACTGTCTAAACGAGTATGGTCTATTTGCCAGACTTGATTACTACGCTCAACTACTAACTCTCCTGCTGTTGTCTTAATTACAATCCGAGAACCTTGCCCTGGATGCCGGACTTTTTTCTTTTCAACTAAGGGAGCTAGCACTTGATAAACAAAAACATGGCTTGGGTATTCACCCTCTTTCAACCCTAATTCTAATTCGGCATGTCCCTGAACCTGGTTATAAACTTGGTTGCGATTCATGCGACGGCTATTTTTATTGCCATCTTTATAGGTTTTTTCGATAAAATCTATCCAATACTCCACGCTCTGATGCCATTGCTTTTTCCCTCTGCGTTTCCCAGCATCTGAGCGTGTGGCTTTGGCTATTGCTGCTAATCCTTCTTTGTCAGCTTTAGACAACATGCGGGTAATGGTTCGTGGATGCTTCCCTAACTTTTGCGCCCACTGTTTGATACGTTCTTGTTTGCTATCACCAGAAGCAGTACGGATATCCTCTATTGCATCCATTTTTAAAAGAATCTCTGTTTTCGTTTGGGCATCCTCAATTTGCTCAATCAAGATTTTGCGGTCTTGTTGAGTGGACACCGTCAACTCCGTCCCTATGGGTGCCACCTCAAACAGATTGTTTTGTTCATCTTGTCTAGCTTTCTTTTCTAGCATTGATGCTTTTAAGTATTACAAACGTGCTACTTGCGCCCGAAAAGGCATTTAATTATTTAAGCTTAGTCGAGCCACTTTTTCAAGAAAAGGCATTTAATTATTTAAAAGTCTTCAAGATATATAAAAGCGGCAAAAAGCACCAACCCCTTTATTTATAAGGTTTTTAGCCTCTTACACCACTTGACACTAATTCTTGAAAAATGACAAATAATTCTTTAATGGACATATACTAAATAGACATCAAAAGCCTGTATAGAGAAGAATCAAAATAGAAAGAACGATTTTCACCAAAAAAAACTGTGGAGAAAGTCTGTTTGAAATAGTTCTACCTACTTTTGAACATTTGCAATTACCCAGACATTTTGACTGTGATAAAAGTCTCCACGTTGTTGGAGTTGAAAACTACCTAACAACAATCCTAGCCATACCTCCACCATTGGCATCTGTAACACATGTTGTAATTTAGCTAGAGAAATTTCATCTTTGACATTTACCAAGTAGTTAGCGATCGCACTTTGCCACTTGAGCACATCTTCATCCCCAGCCAACTTGTGAACATCTTCTATACTGTTGACTGACGACAACATTTCTAAGACTTGCTCTTTTTCCACTGGTGCTACCACTGAATCACTCTTCTGGACAACATTTGAAAACTGATGTACCCCGTGTGGTTTAAAAGTCTGCGGTATCAATGGTTCAATCAAATCATCCAAATCCAGTTGCATTGTTGTTCGCACCAATCCAGCGAATATATCAGTGCTGACAATTGGGCCATCGGGACTATTGCTCGAGCGCACATCTTGCAAAAGTGACTGAGCGCGCATTTTCAGAATATCTGCAATTTGGTTGAACGCAACACCTACGGTTTCTAACTGTGCTTCTACAGATAAATCATGGAGTTCTGCATCCAAACATTCCCACACTGGAGCAAGCGTTGAATCTGGTGGCGCTTCCGACATCTCATCAAGCACATCCCAGATTGTTAATTGGCGATATGCAGTCATCTTTATAACTCCGGATTTAACGGACAAGGACGCACTGGACAGTGAATTGGACTAATCTCAAACATATCCTTATATTGATATAGCGAGACACCATATTCTCTAGCAAATGCCTGCAATACCTGGTCTGTATATGCACGTATCTTACCGGATGTCAACCCAAAACAGTGAATTGGTGACAAGCGACAAATTGGTTTTTGTCCCAGCCATAGTTCAGCACCCAAGGCGTGCAATGGTTTCTCTCCCGGTTCTTTATATAAATACAGTACTGCAAAATACGTTGCTGGTGGTTCAACTGTTATCGAATCAATGCCAGATTTTTCTTCAGTTCGGCTGCGGTAAAACGAGCGGCGATTATGGCATACACGAGGATTCCAGCATCCATCCCCTTCAGTCCCATGCAATACCTTAGCTTTAGCAGTTGGTAACTTGGCACACAACTGACACTTGGTATTCAGTGGCTTTGGCATATGCTACTCCACTTCTTCCTCACCTATGGCACGATAGTAAGCAGCGATCGCTGCTTCTTGTTCACTACGGAGTGTATATCGTCGAAACGCCTTCTCGCTTTGATGTCCCGTCAACTTCCGCGCATGAGTTGGGTCTACACCCAGTAGCAATAAATCCGTTGCATAGGTATGCCGAAATTGGTGGGGATGTAAATCTTCAATAACAGCTAGTTCACCTATTTTTTCTATGGCAAAGTAAATGCCATGATAACTCAAGCGTTCGCCCTTATAGGAGGCATGGTGTGAAATCATCAATGGGGAGTCGCTGTTCAACTCTTCACCCTGTCGAGAGCGCGATCGCAAATACTCTTGTAACACTTCGCGGCTTTCAGAACGCAATGGCACTAGGCGCGGTTCATTAGTTTTGGTATTTGGTAAAAACAGCAGTTTACCATCAAAAGACCCAACATTTAGCTGTACAATTTCCCCAGCGCGAAGTCCATGACTGAGGATATGAACAAGTGCAGTATCCCGTTGTTTTGTTTCTCCTAGCAATTCTAAAGCTGACCACACCGATTGCATTTGTTCTGCTGTTAAACTTTGTGCAGGTGGTAGAGGTACTTTTTCTAGCTTTACCCCCTGTGTGGGATTAGTAGTAATAATCTCTGGATAAGTGAGAGTCAACCATTTGAAAAAACTCTTGATAGCTGCAAGACTTGCATTGACGCTGCTTTTAGAAAGTGGTTTACCTGCGTCTGTGCAGACTTCTGACATCAAATACTGTTTGTACTGCCCTAAGTGACGTGAACGTAGTTCATGATAGTTCAACTGTGTCCATCCTAAAAAGCGTTTCAGTTCTCGTTCATATAGCTTGCGGCTGTTAGGAGCAAGGTTATTACTGCGTAAAAATTCCAGCACTTTCACCCACTGGATATCAGTTGGTGCAGTTGTTTTTGCAGGTCTTTTACTAACTCCTAACTCTCTATTCAGTGCGGTATCTTCAATAGGAATTAATTTAATTGGTGGTAAAGAATCTGCGCTGTAATTCATTAATTTTCACCTCCCCTCTTCAATTAGCCAGAAGCTTTTGGTTACCCACATCAATGTACCTCTCTCCGCATTAAAATTACAAACCAGCTTCAGTCAATGCTTGGCTCAAAACATCAACCAAATCCAAACTTTCTCCCCATTTTGTCAGGTATGTGTAATCCAAATTTTCTGCTTGCAACTTTAATATCCCTAACACATCGCGCCACTGTTTTTCAGATTTACTTTCTTTACGAGGGCGCAATTTTTGTAAAATTGTATCTTCTGCCGAAGCTACCCAAAACTTTGGTATTCCTTCTAAGTCAATTAGCTGGCGACGTACCATTTGGGATACTGCAAATGCTGAATCGTCTGTAATATATAAGTCAGCATTTGCAATAGTTTCAGTATGTGTAATATTTAGGATTCGCTCACGTCCTTGCTTTAAACCCTCAACTGCACCTGTTGGGCAGTAGTGTCCTGCACCTTCAAGTGTTGCTACCAACAAATCAATTTGCTCTGGTTGAACTTCAATTACCAAATCTAAATCACGAGTCGAACGCGGTTCTCCATGTAGGGAAGCTGCAACACCACCAGTTACATAGTAAGGGATATTAGTTGACTCAAAAATTTGGTGTAGCTCTGCTGCTAACGAGATAGAATCTTGAATCCACATACTTTCATCATCACCTTTGGGATGAAAATCAATCCGATATTTTTCTGCTAGTACAGCACGGGTAAATACATGACGTATTTGCTCTAAAGGTGCTTCACGATGCCGAGATTTAATTCCTGCAAGGCAAAGTTTCTTCACTCCTCGCTCATGAACCATGAACATTTCTAAGCGTTGGGAAAGTGAAAGTTGCCGCAGGCGAGAGAACAGATATATGTCTGCCTCAATATTTGTATCAGTTGCTTGCGGTTGGTAAGTCAATTTTGAACTGATTGTTGTTTTAGCTAACTGCATATTCTGTAACCTGACGCTTAATGGGTAGTAAAGAATCTGCACTCGAAATCATTTTTAAATTTCCCACTGTAGCTAGGCAATCTAATTAAAGAAGTCAGAAGTCGGAAGTCGGAAATATAGTTTTGTAATGGGGATTTAGACTCACCACAAAACTGACTGATTATAGAACTCTTGGACAAAAAAGCGCCGTAGTTTGTTAAGCACTTTGAGAAGAGTTTGATGGCTTGAGAATAGCAACTAAAATCTGCATTAATTCCTGCAAATCAGTGGGAATACGATATAACATTAAATCTTGAGTTACTACCCGATTATCTCTTTGAAAACTACCAAACTGCCAAATATCTCCTGTTGTCACTGCACCGTACAATGTAGGTTCATCCGATTCTATCCAAGAATCTATGGCAATTAATTCCACAGCTAGTTGTGTAAATCCTCTTGTTAAATCTGCTTGTTTAGCTTCCACAACCAGTATTTGATGTTGAGATTGTAAGTAATAGTCCAAATCTCCTCGGAGGAATTGATTAATTTCTATCGGATATTCAATATTAATTATTGCTTCGGTAATATGTGCCACTTCTAATAAAATCGGAGCAATTAACACTTCCCGTCGTGCTGCTTCACTGGTGAGACTGACACGAGTAATTGCTTCTTCTAACCGCTCTTTTAAGTTAGTTAATCGAGTAATTGGATGATTACTCAACGGCAAATTTAGGCTCATTTTAACTAGACCTGTACCCAATTCGCGGAGAATATCAGCAGGAGCAAATCTTAAATCAAAGTATTTGCGGAAGGTGTAAGTTTCTTCTGGTTTGAGGATAGGGGGACGGTGCGGTGCGTTCATAAATTAAGTTAGGTAGTAATTGCTTTTTTTCATTTGTTGGATAATATTTGATTACAACTCCAATTAAAAAACCAGGAATCAAAACTTAACGACTGATCACTTACGGATATTTTTGTTGACTCATTAATATTTGCCTTTGCAGCACACGATTGGGAATATTGAACTTAAGTAACCTTGTAGTAGCTTTTCCCATCTGAGTTTTTCCCTCAATTAAAGCACCTTCAAGATAGAAGTGCTCATTCCAAATTTGACGACGCGGGTTAAACAATGGGACAATTTCTCCTGTAATTGCATCTATAGTAGCGAAATCAGAACCTTTGTGACGATTGCATGATAGGCATGAAAGTGCTAAATTTTCACTCGCAGTTTCGCCTCCATGTTTCACAGCAATGATATGGTCTACTTCGTGAGTATAAATTGAATAACAGGAGTGAATTAAACAATATTCACAGCGTCCTAAAGCTCTATTTACTACCAGCTTTCTAAGTTCTGTAGAAATTGAATTAGCAGTCATCTTGGCTGATTAATTTTCCCTGGCTCGCGCTTTCAATAAAATCATCAGATGTTCTAATTGCTCGTAAACATCTAACTCTGCTATTTCTACTGGAGTGAGTGAACCAGAGCGGTTTTTTTCTAGTAATACTTGCAGCCGCATTTGTGCAGGGGGCGAAACTTTAAAATTAATAATTTCTTCTGGTGTGGGACGCTTAATTAAGAAATCCAGCACTTCCAGATAAACTTCGGGAATGTTTATCGTCTCTACATTGGCTGTAGGTTGTTCCATTGTTTGCCCCACTTCAATATCCACTAATCGCCAAAGCAATTCGGGTAACTGATGTTGCAGCGGTTCTAAACGTTGAGCCAGTTCATCCGGTATTTGAATGGTGAGTTTTGCCACGCTTGAAACTATTAACTAAGCTGTTTGCTCATATTATGCTTGAAATTACAAAAATTACAACACTACAACACAAAATAAGATATCCTTATCTTTTATACGATATTAAAGACGATTAATACCTGTTCATCCCATGCTGTGACTGTATCGGTTTGCAGTGTGACTGTAACCATAAGTTTGCCGGAGCGGCACGTTTATGGTTTCAAAACACCTGGACAAGTTGAGGTGGAGAATTAGTTCTGATGTATGGGTGGTAGGAAGTCAGAGGGCGTATTGGCAGCTAAATCATCGGCATCATCGAACCACATGCACTGCCACAGAAGCTGATTGCTTTGATTGGAGAGCACAGGAGCTATCAAAAGTTGCCGCCAAAAGTCTTCGCTATCAGTTTGCTCATTAACTACTTGATTGAGTTCCATCTCACCTAACCATAGATGGCAGATTGAGCAATACCCTGGACGAGAATGCCTTGAAAATGGTGGAAATCTTTGGTTGCAGTGAGGGCACTGCTCAACTAAGGGTTGAATTTGCTGTCGTCGTGCTTTTGAGTATTCGTTTTGTTGGATATACTTCACATTGAGGGAAGTTGCGTTCTCTGCCAAAGCATTTCGTAACGCTTTTGTCAGCCAAGTTATGAGCAGACCAATGCTGCCAACTGAGTAATCCAAAAAATATTCATACTGTTCTACCAAGCTAGGTTCTTCAACCAAAGGTAAGTGTGCTTGAAATGTTCGGAGCACCCGCATAAACTCAGCTATATCCTCTTGACTGTCGGTTGAGTAACGAGGTAAATGTATATCATCGCTGCGTCGGCTGACTTGGCCACTGAGATGACAGCAGTTGAGTAAATCATAAGTACCAAATAAAATATGTACGACACCAGTGACATTAGCGAGAGATTTTATCCAATTCAGCCGTAATACACTCAACAACTGTTTTTCTTACCTCTTTTTGAACTGTATTTTCTTGATGGAAATAACCTTGAAGAAACTGATAGTTTCGGTAAGCAATCCAGTTGATTTCAATATCTGTACGTAAATGATAGTACAGTCCCATTGCTTGAACTTTCGTTTCTGCTGATGGAGCGTGCCAATGACCATCTTCGCTTTGCTGATAGCGTGTAGGTTGTTTCTGAGCTAGTGTTTTGAGCCGTTCGCTAGCTTTCCATTCTTCAAACCCCGCACTTTGACACCGCATCACCCAGAAATCTGGGGTATGAGATGTCACTACACAACGTCCGCTCTTTGATTGAAATGATAAACTTAGACGAATTGGCTGGTCATAGTACTCTAATACATCTTCATCGTTTTCGTACTCTACGATCGCTGGCAGTTCTACTTTATGAGATTCAAACTGTATTGTTTTCCCCATTTTGCGACTTGGATAACTGCCGCAAACATTTTTTGCTCCGCCACCTACCTTCCTCACTGGTTCTGAATTACGGATTGTTTGTACCAGTTCTTTTGTCGCCTCTGGTAAACAAAGGCGGCGACACCAGTCTTCAAACTCTCGGTCGCTGAGCATACGAAATACCGTAACTTTCGGCAGGTTTATGCTTGATTTTTATACTTTCGGCAAGCTTATCATTTCAAAACTCAACTTTTTCTACTTGGCTACTAAACGTAATAATCTATTTTTGGGCTATGTCTGCGGCAAGGTTATGGTTTCAAAAACGGCAAACTTATGGTTACAGTGACATGATCGCAGGGGAAAGACGCTACCGAGCAGCGCAAGAACTCAAATTTTCAGATGTTCCTATAGTAAGTAGAGAACTTGATGACCAACAAGCTCTCCAAGTCGCTTTAATCGAAAACTTGCAACGCGAGGATTTAAATGCAATTGAGGAGACAGAGGCAATTCTCGAACTGCTGTCGATTACCCTCAACATAAGTAATGACGAGGTTGCTTCCATCTTAAATCGTGCTAACCATGCCAAAAATCGTGGTCAAGAATTGGAGGAAAACGTTTTCCTCCAATTTAAAACTATTGAATCGGTTCTCACTGGTATTGGTCGGTTTTCTGCAGAATCTTTCCGTACTAGTCGTTTACCCTTGCTTAATCTACCTGCTGAAATTTTACAAGCACTGCGAGCAGGTCAGATTGAGTTTACCAAAGCTAGGGCGATCGCTCGGGTCAAAAATGAGCAGCAACGCCAGACTTTACTGAAGTTAGCAGTATCCCAGGATTTGAGTTTGAGTGAAATCAAGCAGAAAATCCAAGAACTCAATAGCTCTGGACAGACAATATCTCATGCCAGTTATGTTCAAAGGTATTCTCAAATTGGACAACAATTAAGAAAAGCAGATATTTGGGATAACCCAAATAAACGAGCTAAATTAGATAGTCTCCTCTCTCAAATAGAAGATTTAGTAAACAAGTCCGATGAGTAACGACAACTCTAAGACAAGTGGTGTAATGTCGCTGTTTTGGCAGCAAACTAACGCGCTCAGGTATCGAGTTTCTAATCGGTTGCGAAACTTTTCTTGGAATGATATTGGCACGGTTCACACCTTATGGGGTCAGATAACTGTTAGCTGTGCAGTCAGTGATCAAAAGTAGCTAGTAAGGTCACACTATGGAGAAAAACTATACATTCAAATTTAATTCTTCTACTGCCGAAGATGCCCTGAAAGCTGGGAAATATGACCCAATTAACTTCTACGAAGCGCGTCTTGACCTGTTTAATCTCTCCGTAATGGCAGATTACGATCAGTTAATTTGCCTGCCCACCCTCACTGCTATCGACAAATACTGGTATCAGATTGAAACAGCCCGAAAAGTCCTCAGACAACTGGGTGGACGTGCATTACTTGCTGATGAAGTCGGACTGGGTAAAACCATTGAAGCTGGACTGATCATCGCCGAATACTTAGCCAGGGGTATGGTACAGTCCATGCTGGTGCTAACTCCCGCATCCTTAGTTTCTCAGTGGCAATCAGAGTTAAGTGACAAATTTAATATCGCCACTATCACCACAGATAACCGTGACCCCCAACAACCCATAGACTCTTTTTGGACAGATAATCCGCGAATTATCGCTTCATTAAACACAGCTAAATCTGCTAAACATTATCCCCACGTCACCAGTCGCACTTGGGACTTGGTAGTTGTCGATGAAGCCCACCACCTGAAAAATCGCACTACCCTCAACTGGAAACTAGTCAATGCTCTTAATAAGCGGTTTATCCTCATGCTTACTGCTACGCCAGTGCAAAACTCCCTTGTGGAATTGTTTAATCTGCTCACCCTCCTCAAACCGGGACTACTACAAACAGAAGCCGCCTTTAAAAAAGAATATGTCGATTCCAGAAATGGACGAGTCCCTAAAAATCCCGAAAAGTTACGCTTTCTGATGCGGGAAGTCATGGTGCGAAATACCCGCGCCTTAGTAGATGTCAAACTCCCCAAACGCTTCGCCACTACAATTACCGTTACCCCAGCAGCAGGCGAGGAGAAACTTTACCAGGACTTGAGCGAGTATTTACGTTCTTCAGAGGACAAATTAGACAGACTCTCTCGCACCAATTTGCTAATGCGTGCTGGTTCATCTCCTGGTGCTTTGGCTGACTCCCTCAAGCAACTGACTCTTCGCCTACCAGATGAAGAACTGAAGTCTTTAGCAAGACGAGCATCTCAAGTTAAGCAGGTCGAGAAAGCAAAAGCATTGGTAGAGATGCTCTCAAAATCTTCCCAGAAAACCTTGGTCTTCACAACCCATAAAGCAACTAGCACTTATTTGGCTCAAACTCTGCAAGGAGCAAATATCCCCTTTGCAGAATTTACTGGGGGGATGTCCCTGAAACAGAAAGATGAGGCGATCGCCGCATTTCGGGATACTGTTTCTGTACTCTTAGCATCGGAAACAGGTGGGGAGGGGCGTAACATCCAGTTTGCCAATGCGATCGTTAATTATGACCTGCCTTGGAACCCAATGAAGATAGAACAGCGCATTGGTCGTATCCACCGCATTGGACAAACCCAAGATGTGTTTATTTTTAACTTTTGTCTCAAGGGCAGTATCGAAGAATATATTCTGCGGATATTACATGACAAAATTAATATGTTTGAACTGGTGGTTGGAGAAATTGAAACAATTTTAGGGAATGTGGATGATGACTTTGACTTTAGTGAAATTGTCATGGATATCTGGCTCAAGCATCAGGTTAAACCCGAATTAGATACAGCCTTTGACCAATTGGCAGATAATTTGTTGAAAGCCAAAAACCAGTATCAGCAAATTCAAGAACTGGATGAGCAGATTTTTGGCGAAGATTTTGAAGCTTGAGAGATTGATTTAATTAAATATGATTTCCGACCCAATTATTGCTACGTTATCAAAAATTGTTTCTTTGCATGATGGAATAGCAGAACCTGCTGGGGAACACATTTTAAATGCGTTATTAACTGACAATATAGCATCGCTACTTTCCCTCCCCGAAGAAGTTACATTTACAACTAAAATAGATGTACCTCAAAGTGTTTTTGTTACCTATCATTCAGAAGTATTAAATAAGTTATCAGACCTATTAGCTACTAAAGGACTGATTAGTGCCTTGGGTGTGAAATTTGATGGCTATTTAAAAACTACAGGGTTTGAAAAGACCATCTCCGAGAGATTCGTAGTGCAAAATGGTCTCATTCGTTTTGTAGAAGCTAAACCATCAATCACTCGTTACATCCTATGTAATGTGGCTTATACAGCGAATGCAGATGAAAAAAGGATTGGTTTAGTTTCGTTTATTATCAATGAACTAACAGGAGTGACACCTGTAGAAATCGGTGATGCTTTGTTCTGGGAATCTGACAGAATTTCTATTGATAATCAAGAAACGCCATTATTTATCCCAATTGAAGAATTGTTAAAGTTAATCGAACATCAAAGTGCAATATTAATTGAAAAATCTCTAGAGAATTGGCAGGCTAAATTAGCGAGAGCAAGAGCTAGAGATGAAGACAGACTCAAGAATTATTACGACACAATTAGCTCGGAAATTCGCAACAAGATTGTGTCAAAACATTTGTCAGGTGATGATAAAGATAAAGAAGTAGCACGAATTGAAGCTACTAATAGAGAGTTAGAAAGAAAACTGTTAGATGTCCAAGAGCGTTATGCAATGAGCGTAGAAGCTTGGCTGCACAGTGCCATGATTATTCATTTACCTACGGTACATATTCGATGTGAGTTGCAAAGAAAGAAAGCGAAACGGACTGTAACAGCAGTTTGGAATCCCTTCACTAAAATTATTGAGCCACTTCGCTGTGAATTATCAGGAGTACCTGTTTATGATTTTTATTTAGATGATCTAGAAGCTAAAATTATCTCCCCGATAGTTTGGAGAAAGTAATTGGTGAGATTTCCGTTACTAGGGTTTGATCTGACGCAAATTTGGCAGGGCAGCGTCATTCTTGACACTTTATGGCTGATATAGTTCGTCAGGTGAGCAACCGTACAGAAAGTTACGCTAAGGCTGAAAGGCTTACTAAACAAACATTTTAACCTAGATTCTGCTGGCGTGGCTTTTCTGAGGTAATGGTTTTTCTATAATTTTACACGCAATATAGACAAAATCTCTCTGACTGGGGCTTTATCTGCTTCTAGCTTCTCTATTCTTTTTAATAGTCGTTTTGGAATATACTTGCACTTTTTAACAAGGCGCGAGCCATCTTTCCAAAACTCATAGTGATACCAAGCTTGGGAATAATCTTTGCCGTGAAGGGTAATAGTTTTCCACTCAATGGAGCCACTACCCAATCCTTTATCCCGCCTATTTTTACTAGGGCTATTTTTACTGGGGGATATCTCGGACTGCTCAACATCTTTACTAGGGCTGTTTTTACTGGGGGATATCTCGGACTGCTCAGAATTTTTACTAGGGCTATTATCAATATCCCCCAGTAAAAATTCCGATCCCGGAGGCGGGTGGTTTTGACAGGAGTTTGAAAACTCAGATATTTCCGGAGCGCAAATTCTGGATAATTCCATATGACTTGTCAAAAAACACTGTTGCTGTACCTGTACTGCCGTGGCGAGATTTAGCCATGATGAGTTCTAAAATTCCTTGGTCTTCTGTACCGTGGTTGTAGTAATCGTCCCGGTAAGCAAGGATGATATTATCGGCAACCATCTCTAGAATTCCTGACTGGCTGAGGTCACTTATCATCGGACGCTTATTCTGTCTACTCTCTACTCCCCTGGAGATTTGAGAAAGTGCCAGCACTGGAACTTCTATTTCCCCAGCCATTTTGTAAATTCCCCTGGCCACATCTCCCAGTTCATAACTGCGGTTACCACCAGAGTCCTCTGCCATCATTTGCAAGTAATCAACTACAACCAAGCCCAACTTTCCTTCTTTGGCTTTAACTTGACGGCATTCGGAAGCAATTCCAGAAACGGTAATACCTCGACTATCATTTATGTACAGCGGTAGTTCTGAGGCAATAGCAACTATTTTGGCAATACTTCGTAACTCCCATTCATTTAGGGGTTCAGAGCCTGAGCGGTGTCTGCGGATGCGATCGCATTTTAAAGGCAGCAACTCAAAATCCTTGTAGGCATTAACGACGCTAATTAAACTCCACAGCCGATACTCCAATTGCTTTTTAGTCATCTCTAGTGAAAAGATGATGACGGGTAAGTTGTGAAGTAGTATCATCTGTAAAGCTAGAAAACTAGCAATCAAAGACTTTCCCATTGATGGTCTGCCACCAACAATGGTCAGAGTGCCACCTTCAAATCCCACCATTAACTTATCGAGTTCAAAAAGTCCTGTAGGATAAATGGGGCTTTTAGACTCTAATTCTTCATAAGCAGCAATGTTAATCGCGCTATTGTGTTCAGTGTTTGAGCCTAAGCTTTGGTGAGAAAGTTGAAAGATTTTTTGTTCTGAGCGGTCAAGGATAACTGGTAGCTCAGTTTCTGTCTCGTAGCCAAGATGCACAATTTCGTTACCAGCCTTAATTAACTGACGGCGCAAATACTTGTCCATCACCAACTCGGCTAAGGCATCAATGTTGACAGCTGACACAGTGCGGTCTACGAGGGTTGCTAATTTATTTTTACCACCAATACGGGCAAGCAAATCGTGGTCAGCAAGCCAGCTTGTGACCGTCAGCAAGTCAGTAGGTAACGCGTGACTGTGGAGCCTAAGAGCTGCAAGATAGATATCTTTGTGAGAGTTAAGGTAAAAAGCTTCTGGAATTAGCTGATCGCTGACTCTGGCGATCGCTTGTGGATCAAGCATTATCCCGCCTAAAATCACCTCTTCCGCCTCGATGTTTTGGGGTGGTAGCTTATCATCTGTCAAGTTACACCTCCAGTAGCGCCACTGCGATTTTGGCTTTGCAACTCTTCCCAAGCTTTTTGACCCTTTCGCTGCCGTTCTTCTAGTTCTTGGTGGAATTCTAAGAGAAGATTTTTTGTTTCAGTTTTTTTGGCTTGTACTGGTTTTGAAGCCAGATATTTTTCGTAATAAACCTCCCAGCGATTTTTTTCGGCTTTGTTTTTGTGAGCTAACCAAGCTTCGATGTCGTTCACTGGCTGACTAAAATTTTTGGTTTCTTTCACACAAAAATTCAAAAAATTCGCTCGCTCTTCTTCTGAGAGAGTCTTAATAAAGTCTGAATAGTCTGAGGAGATCTGGAATCTTTATTTGGTAAGGGTTCTGGGTTGCGATTAGGGCTTAAATAGTCGGGATTTCTGCTTAAATAGTCGGAGCTTCCGCTTATTTAAGCGGAATCTTTGTCCTGACTGGATTCTGACCTAGATTTAGATTTTGATTTCAAACGGTCAGCTTCCGCTTTAGCGTTAGCTGCTGTACTGTTATGACCTTGCACCGTTACAGTTCGATATTGATAAAGTCCCAGCTTGCGAAGTTTCCTTAAATCCTTGTCAACGGTATCTGGTGAACTTCCTATAGCTACTGCTATTTCTGCTATGGAAGGTAACCAATTTAGAGCATTGTCATCAGTAATAGCATTAACAGCCATAGTGATTGCAACATCTAGAGCATCGAATGTGCGAGTTTTAGCAGAACGAAGAATTTCTTTTAACTTTGACCAACATAACTCGATTGGTGATAAATCAGGTGAGTACGGAGGCAAAAACTTAATTTTAGCTCCAACAGATTCTATTAAAGATTTTGCAGTATTAGCATAATGTACAGGTAAATTATCCATAACTATAATTGCTCCCATCCACAACTGAGGTAATAATATTTGCTCAATAAAAACTAAAAAACTAGCCGTATTCAAACTACCGAGGAAAGTCATAGTGGCAATTAAGCCTTCGTCGCTCATCGCTCCAAT